>DRNB01000349.1 GCA_011375045.1 Aquifex aeolicus | reverse complement strand
GTAAAAGATGGCGAAGTCCAGAGCGGATTCCGCCATGAAGGCTCCCACCTCCCTGTGAAGCCTCTCGCTCTCCTTTCCCAGCTCGAGCATGTCCCCCAGAACGAAGATCCTCCTAGAGGGCGCCGGCAGGGCGCAGAGGGTTTCCAGGGCGTTCCTGACGGAGGGGGGGTTGGCGTTGTAGGTGTCGTCGATAAGGTAGAAGTCCCCGAACCTGAGGAGGTTCATCCTGCCCGGAGGGGGGCGAAAGCCTGTCAGCTCCTCCCTGAACTCCCGGGGATCGTAACCCAGCAGACTGAGAACGCAGAAGGAGGCGAGGGCGTTCTCCACCGCACCTCTGCTCAGCACGGGCAGGAGGAAGTCCTCCCCTGCAAATCTGAACAGGGTCCCCTCGAGGGAAAACCTCACCAGATCCGCTCTGAGGTCTCCTCCCTCACCGAAGGTCAGGGTCCTGTCCGGAGGAAGTCCGTAGTGCTCCTTCAGGGAAGAGGGGATCACAGCTCTGTCCTCTTCACCGAAGCGGTGAAATATCTCCCCGTTTCCCTCCACCACGTCCCTCATGGATCCGAAGGTTTCGAGGTGCTCCTCCCCCACCGCGGTCAGCACCCTTATCCGGGGACGTGCTATCTCCGTGAGCCTGCGGATGTCCCCCCTCCTGCTCGCACCGAGCTCGACCACGGCGTAGCGGACGTCTGTGTTCATGTTGGAGAGGACGAGGGGTAGTCCTATCTGCGAGTTCAGGTTCCCTTCACTTCTGTAAGTGGGGGCGATGAGGGACAGCAGATAGGCTATCAGCTCCTTGGTGGTGGTTTTACCCACCGACCCCGTAACCCCTACCAGGGTTCCCCTGAAGATTCCTCTTCTGTAAGCGGCTATCTTCTGGAGGGCTTCCAAGGGAGCCTTTACCTTCAGAACGAAGCGCCCCGGAGGTGGACGGGTATCCACTGCGGAGATAACACCCACGGCACCCCTTCTGAAGGCGTCCGGAATAAAATCGTGTCCGTCGTGGTGCCTGCCCTTCAGAGCCACAAACACCTGACCGGGTTTTATCAGCCTGCTGTCGGTGGAAAATCCGGATACCTCCGTCTCCGGTTCCCCTGTAAGCTTTCCCCCTGTAATCCGTGCCAGATTTCCGGCTTTCACTCTTCTAAGAATTTAATACCATTCGCCGCCTCGTAGTTGGTGAGATCGAGCTGGAGAGGGGTTACGGAAACGTAACCGTTCAGAACAGCCCAGTAGTCTGTTCCCTCTTCGGCTCTCCAGCCGAACTCCTCCGCCGCTATCCAGTAGAGGGGTTCCCCGTAAGGGGCGATGTATCTGAAGACCTTTTCCCTGTAATCCCTTTTACCCTGACGGGTTACCTTCACACCCTTTATCTCCTCAGCCCTCAGGTTTGGAACGTTCACGTTCAGATACGTATCCTCCGGCATACCCCTGTCGAGGATCCTCTCCACTATTTTCCTGCACCAGAGGGCTATCTCGTCGAACATGATATCCTCCCTTCCGAAGGCTGAGAAGGCAACGGAGGGGATGCCCAGGATCCTGCCCTCCATAGCGCCCGAAACGGTGCCGGAGTAGGTGATATCCTCCCCCAGATTGGGACCTTCGTTTATTCCGGCGCAGACCACATCAGGCTTCTTCCCATCGAGGAGAACGTGGTATCCGAGGTGGATGCAGTCCGCAGGAGTTCCTCCTATAACGGTGTAAAAGTCCTCCTCCACCTTCCGCATCTTCAGGGGCATGGTGAAGGTCAGGGAGTGCCCCACGCCGCTCAGATTTCTGTCAGGAGCCACCACCACCACCCTGCCGAGGGGTCTGAGAGCTTCCCGAAGCGTTTTTATTCCTTCGGAGAAGTATCCATCGTCGTTGGTCAGCAGGATGGTAGGCATAGGGGATATTTTAAGAGGGGTGGTTTCCTTTTGGTGTAAGAACGCCCCCCGAAGGGGGCGTCCCTTGAATCACCTCACCGGTCTGGAGGTCTTTGATGTGGATGGGGGCAGGACAGGTAGCTCGAGGGCGTGCTTGGGAATCTCCCCGTCCAAAGCCTTTAGGAAGGCGACTATCTTATCGACCTGATCCTCTGTCAGCTCCTTACCCAGCTGGACCTTCGCCATCACCTGAACTGCATCCTCCAAGTTCCAGACGGATCCGTCGTGGAAGTAGGGGTAGGTTCTGGAGATGTTCCTGAGGGAGGGGACCTTGAAGACGTAGAGGTCCTCCTTCTTGTGGGTTACCGCAAACTTACCCACGTCCATGGGCATGGTGGGCTTGTCCAGCGTTACAAAGTCCCTCGTTGCTTCCCAGTAGGCTTCAACAACCCCGAACTTGGCGAAGGTGTTACCCCCCACCGCAGGTCCGTTGTGGCAGGAAGCACAGCCCAGCTCCATGAAGAGCTTGAGACCCTCCTTCTCCTTTCTGGTCAGAGCGTTCACATCACCCTTCAGGAACTTGTCGAACTTGGAAGGGGTCATCAGGGTTCTTTCGAAGGCGGCAATCGCCTTGGCGACGTTGTCGTAGTTGAGGGGATCCTTCTCTCCGGGAAACGCCTTCTTAAACAGCTCGACGTATTCGGGTATGGATCTGAGCCTCTCCACCACAGCCTCGGGCGAGTCCATAGCCATCTCTATGGGGTTCAGCACGGGACCCTTTGCCTGCTCCTCCACGTCCTTAGCCCTGCCGTCCCAGAACTGGGCGGTGTGGAGGGCTGCGTTCAGCGTTGTGGGAGCGTTCCTCGGACCGAGCTGCCATCTGTGTCCTATGGAGGTAGGCAGGTTATCGACCCCGTAGGTGGCTATGTTGTGGCAGGAGTTGCAGCTTATCCACCCGCTTTTGGAGAGCCGGGGCTCGTAGTAGAGCATCTTCCCCAGCTCAACCTTCTCCGGCGTTACGGGGTTCTCCTTGCTCTCCGCAACCTCGGGAAGCGGTTTGAAGTATCTGCGCGCCTCCTCGAGGAGCTTTGCATCGTCCGCTTTGCCTGCTGACATCAGCAAAAACCCCCCCGCTACGGTCAGAGACAGAGCTAACTTCCTGCTCATGGTTTCCACCTCCTAATGTTATTTAATTGCAATATAAATTATAACCAACTTGCGAATTATTCGCAAGTATTTCGGAAAGCTACCGGTAAAGCCCCCTTTCCTTAATATACTCCTCCACCCTCTCGGGTACCATACAGTAGATACTTTTTCCCTCCCGCAGGCGCCGGCGTATCTCCGTAGCGGATACGTCTATCCTCCTAACCGACAGGAAGAGCACGTCCTCCCCCTCCTTTATATGAGGGAAGCGTTCCTTAAGATACTTCCTTACCTCCTCCATCTTCCCTCCCCTGTCCACGACCACCACCTTCACGAGCTGGAGGATCCTTTCGGGCTCCCTCCAGAGGTGAAGTCTCAGAACGCTGTCCGCTCCGAGGAGAAAGCAGGGTTTGCTCCCGAGCTTAGGAAGCAGATGCTGAAGGGTATCGACCGTGTAGGAGACGCCTCCCCTCCGAACCTCCCAGTCTTCCACCTCAAACCCCTCCTCCCTCTCCACCGCCAGCTGAAGCATCCTGAGTCTGTCCAAGGGCGGGGCTCCGTGTCCTTCCTTAAGGGGAGCCTGAGAGGCTGGTATGAAGATGACCTTTTCCGCCCCGAGGTGCTCCTTTACGTCCCTGGCAATCACGATGTGCCCTATGTGGACGGGGTCGAAACTCCCCCCGAAGAGAACGAACATGCTTGAACTATTATATTTGAAGAATGTCTCTGAGAAACAAGCTTATACTCAGCACCTTTCTGATCTCGAGCTTCCTCTTTCTGATAACCATCGTCATATTCATCGCTATCTCCTACTACCACATGAACGATCACATTCAGAAGATACACCAGAACGTTACAAAAACCTTCAGCTACATTCAGAAGACCCTTGCCCGAAACGCCAACGAGGTTTTCTTCGATCTGGGTGAGTGTGGTTTTGGTCACGCCAAGAGCTACATCCTCCTCAGGGAAGAGGGACTCTACATAGGAAGGGTGGCAAACTGCCGCTTTTACGGAACCCACTTTGTTAACGGGATCGAGTTCACAGCCAACGTCAACGATCTCAACTGGTTCATAGCTTACAGCAGATCCGCTCTGGAAAGATACGCAGAGGGAAAACCCGGCTTCCTCGACAGGTTCATAAGGGACAGGATTGTGCTCAGGGATTTCGTCATAGAGGGCGAGTACTCACCCGAAGCGGTAAAGGGGCTGGAAAGCTCCACAGGTTACGAGATAGTGGACGGTTACAGAACCCTTGTAATGGACTTTCCCGTGCTTGTGGACAACTCCATACCCATAGGCAGGGTCTTCTTCGTCAAGGATCTCACCCCCATCCTCAAGGACGTTCTGATGACCCCCCTCATATTCTTCGGATACACCGCCGCCCTCGTCGTTACCCTCTCGACGGTTCTCCTCCTCCTGTTTAACAGAATTGTGCGGGACGTGGTCTATCTCAGGAGGGTAGCGACCAGATTCAAGGAGAGCGACTTCTCGGACATACCCTCCATGAGCGAGATGCTCAGGAAGGACAGATCCAGGGACGAACTCTTCTATCTGAAGAGATCCATCCTCACAATGGCGCAGGAGCTCGAAGCCCTCATATCCCAGCTCCAGAGCGAGAAGGGTAAGTTGGAGGAGCTCGCCTACACGGACCCTCTGACAGGTCTCAGCAACAGACGCCTCTTCCTCGAGGAAGCCAAGCGAATGATCGAATACAGCCGGAGATACGGGGAGCCCCTGTCCCTGCTCATGATGGATATAGACAACTTCAAGAACATAAACGATGAATACGGGCACGATGTGGGAGACCTCACCCTGAAGAAGCTGGCGGAGGTTATAAAAAGGAACATAAGGGGCTCCGATATCGCAGCCCGGTTCGGAGGGGAGGAGTTTGTGGTGCTCCTGCCCAGAACGGACGAAAAGGGAGCGGAGCTTGTGGCTGAGAGGATAAGAAGGGACTTTAAAAAGGATCCTGTAAGGGTCGACGGTCGGGAGATAACCACCACCGTGAGCATAGGGGTCGCGGAGATCGAAAACGGGGAAAACCTCGAGGAGCTTATAAAAAAGGCGGATACCGCCCTTTACAGGGCAAAGCGAACGGGTAAGGACAAGGTAGTCAGGTTCGCAGATACAGGGGAAGATCGCGGGCAGGGTTAGCGAGAGCCCTCAGTAGCAGTTCCTCCATCATTTTTCTGGTCGTCGGGTTTACCTTTCGGTGGAGTTTGATGAAGGAGTGAAAGAGAACGCCCGAAGCTTCCAGTCCCTGACCTCTGTCCCTCAGGACACCTCTGCTCCAGCGGTCCGCGGAGAGGAGCTTCAGAAAGTTGTTTGCGGGATTCGCTCCCGGAGACCCGGATCTTCCCACGAACTGGTAACCTTTTATCTTCCCCTCCCGCAGGAATATCTTGACAAGGTAGCATCCTTTTTCCACAAACAGGGTTTCGTCCTCATCGTCGAAGATCCCCCCGCTCCCTGCGGTAACGCTCCTTGTCTTCACAGCGTTGTAATCCACAAGACCGGGGTTCCTCACCTCCCTGCCGGCGAGGTTGAACCCAGCCACGTAACCTGACTGCTGAGCAGCCGGAAAGAGGGCTATCCACCTGTGGTTGCCCCAGACGTCCACACCAGAGGCTATGTCTCCGGCGGCAAAGACGTCGGGATCAGCTGTGCGCTGGTGTTCGTCCACAAGGATTCCCCCCAAGGGTCTGCCCGTTTCCCTGTCCCTGTGGATCTCTATATCCGTCCCCTCCACAAGGCTGGTTCTTGGTCTGACACCCACGGAGAGGATCACGAGATCCGCTTTCAGGAACAGGCTCCTGTCGGATCCGCGGGGTTTCAGTTCGACAGCCTCCACCTGCCTGTCTCCGTGAAAGGCTACGACCTGGTGTTCGGGGTAGAGGTCTATCCCCGTCTCCCTGGTGAACACCTCCCCGTATATCCTGCCCATCTGAAGGTCCAGCATCTTGGGGAGGACCCTGTCGAAGATCTCCACCACGGAGACCTCCACGCCCATATGGCGCAGGGTTTCAGCGTCCTCTATTCCTATGGGTCCAGCCCCCACCACAACCGCCCTCTTTACCCTTCCAGAAACAATCCGCTCCCTTATACTGCGTGCCTCGTCGAGGGTCTTGGCGGTAGTTACACCCTCCAGCTCCACGCCGGGGATAGGCGGGACAAAGGCGTAGGCTCCCGCCGCCAGCAGACACCTGTCGTAACCTATCTCCTCGCCCTCTGCGGTTACCACAACCTTTCTT
>DRNB01000348.1 GCA_011375045.1 Aquifex aeolicus | reverse complement strand
GCGCCGGTGAGCGCCGATACGGGAAGGATCTCCTTCACTATGAGGGTCTTCACTACAGCGAGTTCGTAAGCTCTCAGGGGGGGACGGGTACGTGCCTCCAGCCTGCCCCTGTTGACCACGTTCTCGAGGTAAAGGAGGGCTTCCAAGGGATGCTCCCTGAACTCTTCGTAGGAGGCTGGTTCATCGACGAGCCCCTCGGGGTTCTTTACGCTTCGAAACAGCAGCGCGTTCCTGATCTCCTCCTCTAACTGATCCCAGAACCTCGAGAGGTTGTATCCCCTGCTGTAAAGGTCCCTCAGAAATCTGAGGGCTTCCTCAACCTTGGATGCGAGCAGGAGCCTCATGAAATCCCTTACCTTTTCACGGCTGAGTATTCCCAGAAACTCCTCGACCACCTGTGGGGTGATACTGCCCTCCCCGTAAACCCCCGCCTGATCCAGAAGGGAAGCGGCGTCCCTCATACATCCCTCGGAGGCACGGGCTATGGTGTCCAGAGCCTCCTCCTCCCACTGAAGACCCTCGGCGGTGCAGATCTTTCTGAGGTACTCCACCACGATCCGGGGGTTTACCCTACCGAAAACGATCCTCTGACAGCGGGACAGTATGGTGGGAGGGATCTTCTCGTATTCGGTGGTGCACAGAACGAAAACGGTTCTGGGGGGCGGCTCTTCGAGGGTCTTCAGAAGGGCGTTGAAGGCTTCCTTGGTGAGCATGTGAGCCTCGTCTATGATGTAAACCTTGTATCTACCCCTCAGGGGTGTGTAGCTTACAGCTTCCCTTACAGCCCTTATATCGTCTATGCCTCTGTTGGAGGCAGCGTCCATCTCCACGAGGTCGGGAAAGGTTCCCCTCTCCACGGAGACGCAGTTCTCACAGGTTCCGCAGGGTTCACCGTCCTGAAGATTCAGACAGTTGAGGGCTTTTGCGAGGATACGTGCCACCGTTGTCTTGCCCACACCTCTGGGTCCTGCAAACAGGTAGGCGTGGGATACCCTGTCGTTTCTTACAGCGTTTCTCAGGATGCGGACCGGAACCTCCTGACCAAGAACCTCCCTGAAAAACCTCGGTCTGTATTTGCGGGCGAAGGGTATATACATAGCTTACATTTTACCCCGCACCCGGGACGGCAGGCTTACCCTTGCTCCCTTTCGGGCCTGGGGGAGTTCACCCTGTCCCGTTGCGGGGCTTCTTATAAATATACGTCAACAGGAACACTCTTTCACACCGAGCTTTCTGTAAAGGGTAACTACGGGGCACCAGTTGGTAAAGGCGGACTGGATCTGGTTGAGGGACATAAACAGGAGAAATCCCTTCCAGAAGAGGGCGGTGTTCGAAGGTATAACGCCGAAGAGCAGGACAAGGAGAAGCACGGTTCCGGAGGTCAATCTGAGGAGTCTGTCCATGGTCATGCTTCCACCTCCTTAACAATATAATTATATTCTAATATACCGATTAAACTTTGCAAGTCAGTCGGAAGGCTTATATTTAATCGAAAAGACATCCGCAGGGAAGAGAGCCATGGTTACCCTCAATCTAAGGGATATCTTCGAGAGGTTCGATGTCTTCGAAGGCTCCTTTACCATCCCTCCGGAGAACCTGAGGCTACCCGCCGATCTGGGAGAGATCAGGGAACCCGTCAGGGTTTACGTGGTTATCAGAAAGGACCGGAACGGGTATGCGGTCAGCATAGACATGGAGGGGAACGTGGAGCTGGAGTGTAGCCGCTGTCTGGAACCCTTCAGTAAGGATCTGCCCCGGCACCTTGAGAAGCACATAGAGTCCTACCCCCGGGAGGAACACGTTGTTCTCTCACAGGAGGATCTCGATGTCTCCTTTATGGAGGAACCCGACACGGTGAACGTGGAGGAGCTCGTGAGGGAGGAGATCATCCTCAGTATTCCGATGAAACCCCTGTGCAGACCGGACTGCGGAGGGTTCCATCTCGCTGATCTCTTTGAAAAGGAAAGCCCGGCGGATCCGAGATTTGCTATACTAAAAGACCTGCTCACGGGTTGAGCCGGAAACCCTTCGGAGGAGGCGTGGAAGGGTGCAGAGGGGTTTCGTCGTCGCGGAGGAACGGGAGGGATGCAGATCCGAAGGGTGTCCAAATACCGCCTGCGGGGGCTATGGGCACCCTGAAGAGGCGGGATACAAATACCCCCGCACCGAACCCCGAAGGGGTCGGTTGACCGGAAGGTGGCATGGCTGTTCCGAAGGCTAAAACCTCCAGGTGGAGGAGGGATCAGAGGAGAGCCCAGAGCTTCTTCAGGAGGTTCAGGATTCCCTCCCTTACCGAGTGTAAGAACTGCGGAGAGAAGATCGTTCCCCACAGGGTTTGTCCATACTGCGGGTACTACAGGGGCAGGGAAGTGGTAGAAGTCGACTGATGGAAAACCTCGGCTTTGCCCTCGACTGCAACGGAGGAGACTTTGCCCCCCTCGAAACGGTGAGGGGGGGGATACAGGCTGCACGGGAGCTAAAATGCAGGGTTTACCTTGTAGGGGACAGGGAGGAGATAAAGAGCATCCTCGAAAAGTCCGGAGAGTTCGGTAACCCACGGCTGGAGATCGTGCACGCCCCCGATAACGTGGGTATGGAGGAACCCCCCTCCAGCGTCCTCAGAAAGAAGAACTCCTCCCTCTACGTGGCTGGGAAGCTCGTCAGGGACGGAGTAGCTCAGGGTCTCATCTCCGCGGGCAACACGGGAGCTGTTCTGGCGGTTGGTAAGTTCATCGTTGGAACGGAGGAGGAGGTCGAGAGGCCAGCCATAGGCGTAGCCCTGCCCAACCCTAAGGGCAGAACGGTGCTGATCGATGTGGGCGCCAACGTGGACTCCAAACCCAAGCACCTTGTCCAGTTTGCTGTCATAGGGCACACCTACGCTCAGGAGATATTGGGTATAGAGAAACCGCGCGTAGGGCTCCTCAGCATAGGGGAGGAGGAGGGAAAGGGAAACGAGCTCGTCAAGGAGACCTACCCCCTCCTCAAGCAGACAGGTCTCAACTTCCTCGGGAACGCGGAGGGAAGGGATATATACGCCGGCACCTTCGACGTGATAGTCTGCGACGGTTTCATAGGCAACGTAATTCTCAAGGCGAGCGAAAGCTTAGGGCTTGCCATACTCCAGATGATAAAGGAGGAGATAGACAAGAGCTTCCTCGCGAGGTTCGGAGCCTTCCTCCTGCTACCAGCCCTTAACAGGTTCAGGAAGAAAGCCGATTTTACCGAATACGGAGGAACGCCCTTGCTGGGAGCGAAGAAGCCTGTTATAATCACCCACGGCAAGGCAAACGCCAAGGCTATAAAGAACGCCATAAGGGTGGCGGCTGAGTTCCTGACTCAGGACTTCAACAGGAAGCTGGTGGAGAATCTGAGGTCGCTGATACCCCACGAGGCGAGGGTCTGATGGGTACGAGGATAGCGGGAACAGGGATCTATCTGCCGGAGGACGTGCTTACCAACTACGATCTGGAACGTCTTGTGGAGACCTCCGACGAGTGGATAACAACGAGGACGGGGATAAAGGAGCGCAGGATAGCCAAGGGAGAGAACGTGGTCGACATGGCGCTCCGGGCGTCCCTCATGGCTCTGGAATCCGCCGGAATAGGGGCGGACGCCATCGAGGTGGTTATAGTGGGAACGCTGACTCCGGAGAAGCGCTTCCCCTCGACAGCCTGCCTTCTTCAGGCGGAGTTAGGGATGAGGGGAGGTTACGCCTTCGACGTTTCAGCGGCGTGTAGCGGTTTCCTCTACGCCCTCGAGGTTGCGGACGGACTCCTGAAGTCGGGGAAAGCTGAGAAGATACTTGTGGTGGGTACAGAGAGGCTTTCGGAGATAGTGGACTGGTCGGACAGAAGCACCTGTGTGCTCTTCGGAGACGGAGCGGGGGCGGTTGTTCTGGAGCGTTCCGGAGAGGAGAGCGATGTCCTTGCCTCCCGGATGTATTCGGAGGGTAACCTGTGGGATCTCCTCTACGCGGAGAAGGGAGGCTTCATAAAGATGAAGGGACGTGAGCTCTTCAAGGTTGCAGTCAGGAACATGGAGGATGCCTGCAGGGAGGTTATGGAGGAAGCTGGCGTAAGTGCGGAGGACATAGCCCTCGTGATACCTCATCAGGCTAACGTCAGGATCATAAACTCCCTTGCGGACAAACTGGGCATTCCCAGAGAGAAGGTTTTTGTGAACATAGACAGATACGGGAACACCTCGGCAGCGTCCATACCCATAGCCCTCCACGAGGCTCTTCAGGAGGGCAGGATCAGAAGAGGGGATCTGCTCCTCTTTACCGCCATGGGAGGCGGTCTGACCTGGGGCGCAACGCTTCTGAGATTCTAAGCTTCCTCATCTCCTTTCTCCACAGCCTGCTGTGGTCAGCCGTCTTTCTTGTGGCTATCCCCCTTCTCATAGTGAAGCACACAGGTTACAGGGTTAGCCTCCTTTCCCTGAGCGCGGGAGCTTTCCTTGTGGGGGCGGGAACCGTGCTGTTTCTGAGGGCTATCTCCGATCTGTCCCGCAGGGGTGGAACCACAACGGTTCTGAAAAAGGCTGAAAGGCTCGTCAGGGAAGGGGTTTACCGCTTTACGAGGAACCCCGTTTACCTTTCGGTAATCCTCATATCCTCAGGGGAGGCGGTAGCCCTTCAGTCCCTCGGTCTGCTTCTTTACACCTCCGTACTCTTTCTGGGACTTCACGGCTGGCTCCTCCTTTACGAGGAGCCCCTTCTCAGGAGGACTTACGGTCCTGAGTTCGAGAGATACTGTCGGCAGGTTCCCCGGTGGGTAGCTTTTCCACATATATGGACCTGCTGGGGAAGGCGAAGGAGGAACCGTTTCTTTCGACTATCTCCATGATCCTGAGGTTCACGTCCTCCCTGATGGAGAGATACTCAGCCCAGTTGGCTGTGTCCGTGAAGCAGTATATAAATATGTCGAGGGAGCTGTCCCCGAAATCCGTAAAGTAAACCATGAGGAGCTGATCCTTGGCTATACGGGGATGGTTCCTGAGCATCTCCCTGATCTCCTCCAGAATGCGAACCATCTGATCCCGGGATGTGCTGTAGGTTACACCCACGGTCATCTTTATCCTCCTCACGTTCCTGCGGGAGAAGTTTTCGAGGGGCTGGCTGGCGAGCACCTGATTGGGAACTGTGAAGAGACTCTTCTCGAAGCTCCTGATCTTCGTGGTTCTCAGTCCTATGTCCTCGACTATACCCTCCACGTCCCCTATCTTTACCCAGTCCCCCACCTTCATGGACTTGTCCGCAAGGACCGTCAACCCTCCGAACAGATTGGCGGCGGTGTCTTTTGCTGCCAGAGCAAAGGCTAAACCGCCCAGTCCCAGAGAGGCGAGGAGGGCGCTCACGTTTATCCCCCACTCCTGAAGCACCGCCACGGAGCCCACCGTGATGACAAAGGCTTTGGATATCTTTATGAGGAATCCCCCCACCTCTTTGGCAAAATCCCTTCCGAACTTCTCCGCAAACCTGAAGAACTGAGACTCCAGAGCCACCACCAGGTTGTAAGCGGTCCAGGAGATTACAAAGATGACGAGGGTCCTGAGTATCCTCGCCACGATTTCGTTTTCCAGTCCGAGGATCCTGAGGGAGAGAAACACACCCCCCACCACTATCAGGAAGCTGACGGGCTTGGAGAGAACCCTGAGGACTATGTCGTCTATCTCCGTTGCGGTCCGGCGGGTTAGCCTCCTCACGGATCTCAGGAGGATCAGGACAAAGAGCTTTCTGAAGAAGAGGAAGAGGAAGAAAACCAGCAGGGAAAGCGCAAGCCTGTAGAGGGGAACCCCGAAGATGACGTAGTTGAGGTAATCTTGAAGCTCTCCGAGGGAGCGGGTGAGTTCCTCCATAGTTATGGGATTATACCCCCACCGCCCTGGGCGGTTGCATCCTCTCCGGAAGAGAGTTATTATGTGTGGCGTGCTATCTCTGACGGAGGAGTGCCATGGGCGGTAAGGTGAAGATAGTTATAGACGACAGGGAGTACGAGGTCGAAGAGGGGAGGACGGTCCTTCAGGCAGCCCTCGAAAACGGCATAGAGATACCCTTCTTCTGCTACCACCCCCGGCTGTCTATAGCGGGTTCCTGCAGGATGTGTCTGGTTTACTGGGAGAACATAAAACGGCTCGTTATATCCTGCAACACCCCCGTTCAGGAGGGGATGGTGATCAGAACCCACAGGACCAGCGAAGCGGTCAGGGAGAATCAGAGATACCTCCTTCAGGCTCTCATGACGAGGCACCCCCTCGACTGTCCCGTCTGCGACAAGGCTGGGGAGTGCGATCTCCAGAACTACGGAGCCATTTACGGACCCCAGAGGCAGGTGGTTCCCATATCCGCCCTCGAGAAGGAAAGGGAGGAGCACGACTGGGAGAGCGACTTCCTCGAGTACCACTCCAACAGGTGTATAGTCTGCTACAGGTGCGTGAGAGCCTGCAACGAGGTGGTCTCCGCCCACGCCCTCTACGTGGAGGAGAGGGGGTTTCACTCGAACATAGTGCCCACCGTCAGACCCATGGACACCTCCGTGTGCGAGATGTGCGGAATATGCGTTTACGTGTGTCCCGTGGGTGCGATCCTCTCCAAGCCCTTCAGGTTCTGGACAAGAAGCTGGCTCCTCAGAAGGGAACGCACCCGCTGCAACCTGTGTCCTATGGGGTGCGAGGTAACGGTGGAGTTCGGAGAGGGGGACTGGAGATCCAAGAGAAAGGTTTACAGGATAATGCCCACGGACGATCTGAACATATGCGCCAAAGCTTTCTTTGGCTACGACCTTCTCAACAGAGAGAGGCTTCTCACACCCACAGCCCACGGCAAGGAAGAGACCCCGGCCAACATGGTGAACCTCCTCAAAAGCCTGCTGAGCGACAGCTCCGGAAAGGTGGCCTTCGTCCTCTCAGGCTACGTGCCCAACGAAATTGTAGAGGACGTCGTCGCCGTTGCCGACGCCGTGGGAGCTTACCTCACAGCCCCCCAGACCGCGGACTTCTTCAAGCTTGCGGAGGTTTTCGGGGACTACGTTCCCCCCACCCTCGAGGAGATCAGGGACTCGGACTTCTTCCTCCTTATAGGGGAGGACACCACCTCCACCGCCACGGTTCTGAGCTACTACATCGAGGGGAAGGTTTACAGGATAGGCGATTACGTCAGGGACGGGAAGCTAAAGCCTCAGCAGATCTCCGTGGAGGAGGTGGACGGTCTCGAGGGAAGGGGAACCCTCGTGGTCAGCGCCCACTCCTTTCAGGGACCTCAGGCTAAGGAGATGGCTGAGCGCCTGAGGCGCTGGAGCGAACGGGGACACAGGGTACTCCTCCTGCCGAGGGAAGGCAACACCTACGGACTCTACCGCAGGATCCGCGAGCTTTACTCGGACGTGGAGGCGGTGATGGGTATGGTGATGGGGGGTGAGATCGAAACCCTCGTGCTGATCGGAGAGGACCTGACGGAGTACTACGGGGAGGATATGCTGGCGGAGATACTGAGCAGATCGAAGCACCTCATAGTCGCCTCCCCCTTCTCCGACGGACTGGCGGGGAAAGCCACCTTCAGGATCCCCATGGCTCTGATGGGGGAAACCCCGGGGAGCTTCACCACCCTTCTGGGTGAGGTGAAAGGCAGGAGCTTCCTCCCCTGGTCCTTCGACGACCTCTCCTTCTGGAGAAGGCTCAGAGATAGCTTCGGGGAGGTCAGGAGAGGCGTCAGGCGCATAAGGGTTGAGAATCCCACACCCCTCAGGCCGGAGGTTCACCTCTACAGAAACAGCTGGATCACCGCCCGGAGCGAGAACCTGACCCGGCTCTTCGAGAAGAACGCCGGCGTGAGGGAGTACAGGATATAGCCCTATGGGTAAACCCCTCCTGCGCCTCTCTCAGGTTCACAGGGTAAAGCGGATCCTGAGAAGGAGCGGAACCTCCACGGTCTGCGAGGAGTCCAGATGCCCCAACATCTCCGACTGCTTCAGCAGGGGAACGGCGACCTTCATGATACTGGGAACCCGGTGCACCAGAGGGTGTAGCTTCTGCAACGTGGCGAGGGGATCCCCCCCGCCTCCGGACCCGGAGGAGCCCTACAGGATACTCTCCGCGGTCAGGGAGCTGGGACTCAGCTACGTGGTGATCACCTCCGTAACCCGGGACGACCTGCCCGACGGAGGAGCGTCCCAGTTTGCCCTCTGCGTGAGGGTGCTGAAGGAGAACCTGCCCCGGGTCAGGGTGGAGCTTCTTGTTCCGGACTTCGGGGGGAGGGAGGAAGCCCTCGAGAGGGTTCTGAGGGAGGAACCCGACGTTCTGAACCACAACGTCGAAACCGTCCCCCGTCTCTACCCCACCGTGAGGAAGGGATCCCACTACCTCAGGAGCCTGAATCTGCTCAGAAGGAGCAAGGAGATAGCCCCCCACATCCCCACCAAGTCCGCCCTGATGGTGGGTCTGGGAGAGAGCCGGGAGGAGCTGGTGGAGGTCATGAGGGATCTCCGGCGTGTCGGCTGCGATATCCTCACCGTAGGTCAGTACTACGCCCCCTCCCTCCGGCACCATCCGGTAGTCAGATACTACGGGGAGGAGGAGTTCAGGGAGCTGGAGGAGCTGGCGCGCTCCCTGGGTTTTTCTCAGGTGGTCTGCGGACCCCACGTGAGAAGCTCCTACAGAGCGGAGTCCTTTAACCTCTCCGGTGAATATCCTGAAGAGCGTAAACCTTTAGGTTGCGTCCCTCCCTCTTAAGGCGCAGGTAGCTCTCTATGGCTGTGAGGATGGCGTAACCGCCCCTGACCGTTGTGGTGTAGGGGACACCGTGCTGAATGGCTGCCCTCCTTATGAAGTAAGCGTCGCTGACCTCCCTCCTGCCCGTGGGGGTGTTCACGATCAGCTGGATCTGACCGTTGGTGATGAGATCCACCACGTGGGGTCTGCCCTCGGATATCTTGAGAACGTGCTCTGAGGGTATGCCCCTTGAGCTGAAGAACCTGTGGGTTCCCGTGGTGGCGTATATCCTGAAGCCGAGCCTGAGGAAGCCCTCCGCCAGCTCCAGAACCTTCTCCTTGTCCCTGTCCGCCACGCTGATGAAGACACTCCCCTCCTCAGGCAGTCTGTTCCCCGCAGCAAGCTGGGACTTGTAAAAGGCGAGACCGAAGTCCTCGTCTATCCCCATGACCTCCCCCGTGGACTTCATCTCAGGTCCCAGAAGGGGATCCACCTCCGGAAACCTGTTCCAGGGGAAAACCACCTCCTTGACGGTAAAGAGTTTGCAGTCCGCGGGGAGGAAGTCCGAGGCGGGATGGCTTTCCCCCCTCTCGAGGCGCTCGAAGACCTCCGGCACAAGGTCCCTGAGCTTTCTCCCCACCGCTATCTTGGCGGCGAGCTTTGCCAGCGGGTAGCCGATGGTTTTGCTGACGAAGGGGACGGTTCTGGAAGCTCTGGGGTTAACTTCGAGGACGAATATATCCCTTCCCGAAACCGCAAACTGGAGGTTTATCAGCCCCCTGACCTGAAGGCTCTCCGCTATCTTCCGGGACCAGAGCTTCACCTCCTCCACCACCTCCTGAGGGAGGGTGTAGGGGGGTATGGAGGCTGCGCTGTCTCCGGAGTGGACCCCCGCCTCCTCTATGTGCTCCATAACCGCCCCGATGAGCACCTCCTCGCCGTCCGCAACCGCGTCCACATCGAGCTCCACGCTGTCCTGAAGGTACTTGTCGATGAGGATGGGTCTCTCGTAGCTGACGCTGACCGCCTCCTCGAGGTATTCCAGTAGATCCGTCTCATCGTAAACTATCTTCATCGCCCTGCCGCCCAGAACGTAGGAGGGTCTGACCAGAACGGGGTAGCCTAAGCTCCGGGCGATCACAAGAGCCTCGTCCCGGCTCTTCGCCGTTCCGCTCTCCGGCTGTCTCAGCCCGAGCTCCAGAATGAGACGTCTGAACAGCTCCCTGTCCTCCGCCCTGTCTATGCTCTCCGGCTGGGTTCCCAGCACCCTGATGCCCGCCTCCAAGAGAGGCAGAGCCAGCTTCAGGGGGGTCTGTCCGCCGAACTGAAGGAGGATCCCCTCGGGATCTTCCCTCTCGACGATGTCGAGCACGTGCTCCAGAACCACCGGTTCGAAGTAGAGTCTGTCCGCCGTGTCGTAGTCGGTGGAGACGGTCTCGGGGTTGCAGTTGACCATAACCGCCTCGTAACCCTCCTCCTGAACAGCGAAGACCGCGTGAACGCAGGCGTAATCGAACTCTATCCCCTGACCTATCCTGTTGGGTCCGCTTCCGAGGATTACTATCTTCCCCTTCATCCGATCCGTATAATTCTAAATCCTCCCCCCGGCCTGTGCCGTCCCAAAAGCGTAAATTAGTCGTAAGGGATGATAGGAAGCCTCCTTGCAAAGCTCAGGCTGGTATGGGATCACTGCACCGTGTGCGGAGGGAATCTTGGCTCATCCCCTCAGGGTTACCTGTGCCCCTCCTGTCTGTCCGGGATAAAGCCTGCCCCAACCTCCCGGAGGGAACCGCTCCCCTACGTGAGCGCCTACAGGGTCTATGCCCCCTACGAGGGTGTCCTTGCGGAGGCTATCAGACTCATCAAGTTCAGGGGTGTCAGACCCCTCGCCCGTCTCCTCGGGGAGAGGATAGGAGGAGATCTGAGGAGCTTCAGAGAGGAGGTGTCCGCGGATGTGATTACCTTCGTCCCTGTTCACCCCTTCAGATACTGGGGGAGAGGTTTCGATCACAACCGGGAGATCCTCAGGGGAACAGATCTCCGCTGGGAGGAGATCCTCGTGAGGACGAAGCACACAAAACCCCTCGCCCGCTACGGAAAAGAGGAGCGCTTCAGAAAGGTGGAGTCCGCCTTCAGCCCCGCGAAGGGGGAAAGGGTGGAGGGGAAGAGGGTTCTGGTCTTCGACGACGTCCTCACAACCGGAGCCACCGCGGTGAGCGTATCCCGGACGCTCCTGCTCCACGGCGCGGACGCCGTCTTCTTTTACTTCCTCAGCAGGGAGGGGTAATCCCGATGACAGGGATCCTTTTCCTCCTTCTGCTTCTCTTCTCCTGCGCCAGGGAGCCCACCGCAGGGGACATAGAGAAGGCGCTCGCCCCGAAGTACAGGTGGTTTGGGGATATAACGGAGGTGAGGATCACAAGCCTTGTGAAGCTCGATGAGGACACCTACTTTGCCCAGATCACCTACGGGGTACGCTTCAGCAGAGATCTGGAGGAGATGGAGGAGGAGCTTCTGGGAAAACTCAGGAAAGGCACCCTCTACAGGGACCTCAGCCTCCTGACCCTGATCGTCTCCCTCAACGAGATGGTCAGAAAGTGTGGCAGGCTCAACATCAGGAAGGGGAGAACCTGCTACCTTTCGGGAAACGTGGAGCTTGTGAACGTCAGGGGAAGCTGGACCTTAAGGTTCAGATAGAAAAACCGCCCCTGAGGGCGGTGCTTTTCAGTAACCCATTTTGCTCAAAAGCCTCTTCCTGTAGATCCATATCAGAACACCCATGACCAGAAAGTAGCCGATGGTTACCATCCCCATGAGCGTCCGCTTGGCTTTCTCCCCCGGAGAGGGTTCGCTGACCGAGCGCATGTAGGCAACTATCTTGGCGACCTTCTGGGTGGCTTCCTTGTCGTATTCGGGCATGAAGAGCCTGGGCATGGAGGTTCCGGGTATCACCTTGTTGGGATCGAGAGTGAACTGATACAGGTATCCGGGACCCCTTGCGAGGTAGTAGGTGGACAGATCGGGGGGAACTTTACCGAAGGTAGCCTTCAGGTTTTCGAGATCCTGAACCGCCACAGCTTCGTAAACGTCTCTGGGAACGAAGTACCCCCTCACCACCAGCTTTCCGTCCTTTTCCTCGAGTATGGGCTTCCCCTGGGTTTTTTCGACTTTGCTCCACTCGGGCTTCGCAGCCACGGAGGCTATGTATATACCGTCGTATCTGAGGGAATGACAGCTGGCACAGTTCTGTTTGAACAGCTCCCTGCCTTCGGCTGCGAACTTGGGATCGTTTATTATCTGCTCCGCCTCCTCGGGAAGCTCGTACTCCTCATGGGGGGAGAAGGGGTTGTATATCCAGATTACGAAGAAGAACAGAAGGGTCGAACCTGTAAACATAACCGTCTTGACGGCGCTCCATACGTTCATGACCGACCTCCTCTCGCTTTATACCAGCCCCACTCGAGGAAGGAGATCACCGGCAGGGAGAGGAAGAAGAGGAATACGAGGAAGGTGAAGAACATACCCAGCTGGGCGTTGGTGGGTGTGGGAGCCATAGTTCCGAGAATTGTCAGGATCATCGAAGAGAACAGAAAGACAAGGAACATGATGAAGAACAGAGGTCTGCGCCTTGCACTTTTGAGGGGGGAGAAGTCGAGGAAGGGCAGAAGCAGCAGAAGGATGAGGATGAGGTTGAAGGCTACAAAACCCCAGAACTTGCTGGGGATGGATCTGAACACCTCGTAGAATCCCAGCAGATACCATTCAGGGGCTATGTGGGGGGGCGTTTTGAGGGGGTCTGCGGGTTCGAAGTTGTCTGCCGGAAGGAAGTGGGACATATTGAAGAACACAAAGAAGAAGAAGAGGGCGAGGTACCCCATGGCAACCGCCCCCTCCTTCAGGGTAACGTAGGGGTGGAAGGGGGCGAGCTTCTCAGGTTCGTTCTTCTTGTCAATCTCGTAACCCTCCGGATTCGATATACCTGCCGCCCTCACCAGGAAGAGGTGAATACTCACCAGAGCGAGCAGGACGAGGGGCAGGAGGAGAACGTGAAGACCAAAGAACCTCCCCAGAGCCAGATCCTCTAACTTGTAGCCTCCCTTCATCCAGATGGATATCGTCTCCCCGATCGCCGCAAATATGCTCTTGAGGATGGGAGCGTCAGCCAAGGAAGCGGGTATCTCGGTGGTAACCACGGTCCCCCAGTAGGAAAGCTGACCCCAGGGCAGGAGGTAACCCGTCAGGGCTGTGGTGAGGAGGATGAAGTATATGACCCATCCTACTATCCACACGAGCTCCCTGGGCTTCTTGTAGGCGTTGTAGTAGATCCCTGTAAACATGTGAAGGTAAACTATGGCAAGGAAGAAGTTGGCTCCCGCCGCGTGGATGTGTCTGAAGAGCCATCCGAAGGAGATCTCCTTCATTATGGTGTAGTTGACGCTGTCGAAGGCGTGAGCCATAACAGGTTTGTAGTACATTATCAGGATAATGCCCGAAACTATCTGAATTACAAGGGTTATAAGAGCCAGAACGCCGAATACGTAAGGAAACGTGAGGTTCTTGGGCACCTTGTAGTCTATCATCTGCTCCCTGTAAAGATCCCTCGCATGGGTCCTCTCGTCTATCCAGTCGACTATCCTCCTCAGCATCTCCCGAACCTCCTCAGATAAGCTGTTCTATAAAGCCAGGTTCTCCGACTATGAGTTTGTTCCCCTCGATCTTTTGAGGGGGGACGAAGAGGGGTCTGGGGGGAGGTCCCCCTATGCAGTCCCCCCAGGGGGTATAGAGTCCACCGTGGCAGGGGCAGTGGAGGTAAGCCGCCTTCACCGCGTCGCTCCCCTCAGGCTTCCAGAGGGGGATACACCCTAAGTGGGTGCAAACTCCTATGAGGGCAAAAACCGGTTTGTCTCCGAGGAGATCCTGATTGAGCTTCCCGGCGCTGTTCTTCAGATTTTCCCTGACCTTGTAGTCGTACTTCTGGGAAAGGTCGGGGGGAAGCTTCAGGACGAACAGGGGTTTCCCCTTCCAGGACGTTACCCTCACGTTGAGTTCAGACACAGAGTCGATGTCGATCTCCACCTTCGCTTCGGTTGTGGAAGCAGCGCTGGGTGCGAGGGTCTTCAGGATCGGATAGATAGCCCCGAGCGCTCCCAGGGCTCCCATCCCGCCCAGCGCGATGTTGATGAAATCACGCCTTGAAGCTTCCATCTCTGCACCTCCTGCCCCACTATTTTAGCACGGACTATGTGCTATTTATCATATAAATAATTTCTAATAATCTTATGAAATTTTCTTATAGCCTTTATGAAATCTTCTTATAGCTCAATAACTTCCTTTAATATAAGTTAAATCATTTTCCCTTCCAAGCGCTTTTACTGAAAGCAAAACCTTTCCAAACCAATTTTGCCCTGGATTATCTGATCACTACCCTATCTTCAGAGATCACCTTCCCCCGAAGCACCTTCCCAGTTTGGGGGATCCTTATTCTGATCGTGTCCCCGTAAAAACCCGGATCCAGCGCCTTTCCCCTCATACTTATCTCAAGATTTCCCCTCCGCAGAAGGAGGTTCACCTCCTCCCCCCTCCGGATGAGAGGTTCCCTCCTGAGAAGATTCTTCCGCAGGGGCTCGCCTTCGGCTATGGTTCTGAGGGCAACGTAGTTCATCAGCTCGCTCCTCGGCCGGATCGTGTTCCCCGGACACCTTTCCCTGAACTCCTCCCTGATGCTCAGAAACCGGGGGTGGATCCTCTCCCCCCTTCCTATGTCCCGCGAAGCTACTGTAAACCTGCAGAGCCACGCCAGCTTCAGATTGGCGGTTATCCTCCTGATGCCCTTTTCCGTTACCAGATAAACGTGGAAGCTCCCCCGGGGGTGTCCCTCTCTGACGTTGAGGGACAAACGCTCTATCCGCAGGTAGTCTATTTTCTGGGGCAGGTGGAAGCTGACCTCCAGAAGCTTCACCCTGCTACCAAAGTTTTTCCGGAGCTCCCTGTCGAGAACCTCCCTCAGATGTTCGCCGTCGAAGACTCCGGCCGGAGCGGACAGGTGGAGCAGAAGAAGGATTTTAACGACGCAGGTTAGCCGCCTGAGAGAGCATCTCATCTGCCGCGGTTATCCCCTTGGTGTTGAACTCGTAAGCGCGCTGGGCAATTATCAGGTTCACCATCTCCTCCACTATGTTGACGTTGGAAGACTCGAGATAGCCCTGAAGGAGCGTTCCTATCCCCTGATTACCCGGATTGTCTATTACAGGCTCCCCCGAGGCGTAGGTCTGGAGGTAGAGGTTGTTGCCTATCCTTCGCAGACCCGCGGGGTTTACAAACTTGGCAAGCTCTATCCTTCCCACCTCCTCGACCGAGGTGGCGCCCTGTCTCAGAACGGTAACGGTTCCGTCCGCCCCTATGCCTATGGTTACCGCGTCCGGAGGTATGCTGATCTCGGGATCGAGGGGGTATCCGTCGCTGTTGACGATCCTGCCGTCCCTGTCCAGCCTGAACTGTCCGTTTCTCGTGTAGGCGATGGTTCCGTCCGGCATAACCACCTTAAAGAAACCGTCCCCCTGAATTGCGAGGTCGAGGGTGTTTCCCGTCTGGGTTATGTTCCCCTGAGTGAATATACCGTAGGTGTCCGCTATGTAGGTGCCGAGTCCTATCTGAAACCCTGAGGGGTACCTCGTTACAGGTGAGGTCGGTGCCCCGGGCTCCCTGACCGTCTGGTATATGAGATCCTGAAAGGTAGGTCTGAGCTTTTTAAAGCCCACCGTGTTCACGTTCGCCATATTGTGGGAGATGATATCGAGGTTAGTCTGCTGAGCGGTCATACCCGATGCAGAGGTCCAGAGCGCTCTGAACATAACCTTCCCTCCTTATCTGTAGTTTATCGGTCTGGAGACGGAGATTTATAATTGGAGGGATGGAGGACCTCCGGTGGCTTCTCAGACACATCAGACCTTACCTGCCCCTGCTTCTCCTGTCCCTGATAGGATCTATCCTTCAGTCCGGGGGAGCGACCGGCGTAACCCTTCTGGTTAAGAACGTCATAGACGAGGTCTTCGTTTTCAAAAACGAGGAGGAGCTCGTGAGGATAGTCTTTCTCATGCTCCTCTCAGCCCTCGCCATGCAGGCGGGTTTCTTCCTCTCCAAGTATTTCGTTACCCTCGCCTCCGAGAAAACCCTCAGGGACATAAGGCTCAGGATCTTCAGAAAGCTCCTCTACGTTCCCTACACCTTCTTTGTGCGGCATCCGACGGGAGACCTCATCAGCAGGGTTGTGAGCGACGTGGAGAAGATACGTCAGATCCTGGTGGATCAGGTTCCCACCCTTCTCAGGGAACCGGTGGTGGGGTTAGCCCTGTTCGGGGTTCTGCTATACAGGGATCCCTTCCTCACAGCCTTTCTGATAATCGCCGTTCCCGTTATGGCTTACATGGTCAGGTTCTTCGGAAGCAAGAAGGGTAAGCACCTGCGCAGAACTCAGGAAAGCACGGCGGAGCTGACCCAGACCCTTTCCCAGAGCCTTCAGGGTATAGAGAACCTCAAGGTTTTCTCCGCTCAGGAGAAGCTCATACAGGCTTTCAGGGAGTTCAACGACAGGATATACAGATCCTCCGTAAGAACAGAGCTTTACATAGCCGGCAACACAGCCCTGAACTACCTCTTTGGTTACGGGGTAACGGCGGGTGTCATCTTCTACGGAGGCTTCAGGATACTTCAGGGGGATCTCACCCCCGGAGACTTCATCTCCTACCTGACGGCTCTCTTTCTGGTTCAGCCCCCCCTGCTCAACTCCCAGAAGGCTCTCATGAATCTGAGGGGAACGCTGCCCGTCGTCCGCCGGCTGAGGGACCTCCTGAACATGGAGGAGGAGCCCTCCGGCGGTGTCTCCTTCGAAGGTCTGAAAAGGGATCTGAGGTTCGAAGATGTGGAGGTTGCCGTCGACGGTAAGACCATCCTCAGGGGAATAACCTTCTCGGTAAGCAAAGGGGAGCGCATAGGGATAGTGGGACACACCGGCTCGGGAAAGAGCACCCTCGTGAGGATCATCCCCCGGCTCGTGGACTACAGAGGATCCGTCCGCATAGATGGAACGGAGCTCAGGGAGTTCGATCTGAAAACCCTGAGGGAGAGGGTGGGTATATCCACTCAGGAAACCTTCCTGCTCAACGCTACGGTGAGGGAGAACCTCCTGATAGCCAAGCCGGACGCCACGGAGGAGGAGATGCGTGAAGCCCTCAGACTGGCGCTCTGCGATTTTGTGGAGCGGATAAGGGGAGGTATCGACGGACTCGTGGGGGAAAGGGGTTACTCCCTGTCGGGAGGGGAAAGGCAGAGGCTCGCCTTAGCCCGCCTGTTCCTGAAGAATCCGGAGATAGTCATCCTCGACGAGGCGACCTCAGCCCTCGATCTGAACACGGAAAAGGAAGTTCTCAGGAACGTTCAGGAGTTCTTCGCCGGGAGGACCATGTTTGTGGTCGCCCACAGACTGAGCAACGTGGCGATCTGCGACAGGATCCTGGTTATGAGGGAGGGTTCGATCGTGGAGGAGGGGGACTTCCGGAGCCTTCTGGGAAAGGAAGGGGAGTTCTCCAGAATATTCAGGGAAAGCGGGGTGTTATAATCTCATTCCGAGCGATGGCGAGGCTCTTTATCCTGTCCGCCCCTTCCGGAACGGGTAAAAGCACGGTTGCGGTTAAACTCCTCCAGCAGCTGGAGGGGATCAGGAAGGTGGTAACGGCTACCACGAGGAAACCCAGACCCGGCGAGCGCCACGGTGTCGACTACCTGTTTCTGAGCGTCGAAGAGTTCGAAAGGGGTATAGAGGAGGAGAGGTTCCTGGAATACGCCAGCGTTTACGGTAACTACTACGGAACGCCGAGGGATCAGGTCGAGGAGAATCTGAGGGAGGGTATAGACTCCCTCCTTGTGATAGACGTTCAGGGTGCCTTCAGGGTCAAGGAGCTTTTCCCGCAGGCGGTTTCCGTTTTCCTGCTTCCCCCCTCCCTCGAAGAGCTGAGGAGGAGGATGATAAGCAGGGGATACAGGGACAGCAACGCTCGCCTCCGCCTCGAAACCGCGAGGCGTGAGATACCCTGCGCCCGGAAGTTCGACTATATTATAATTAACGACTTCGTGGACAAAGCCGTGAGTCAGCTCAAAAGCATTGTGGTGGCTACCCGCTGTGAGCGGGTCAGCGTTCTCGAAAACATCGATAGCCTGCTCCCCACAGGGGAGATACCTTCCCTTATAAAAGGAGGTGATTGTTATGTCGAAGAGACCTGACATAGAAGGTGCTCTCAAACACGTGAGCTCACGCTACGAGCTGGTTCACGCCGCGGTAAAGAGAACGCTCCAGCTGCTTCAGGAGGGTGAGGACTTCTTCATCAGGGGTGAGAGGGAGCTCATCAAGAAGACCTTCCAATCCATAGAAGACATAGCCCAGGGCAGGGTAAAGGTTGTCAGCAAGGAGTGATTAGCCTGTGGAACCCATCGTGGGTTGTTCCCTTGCGGAGCTGAAGGAGAAGCTCTCATCCCTTGGTCTGGAACCTTACAGAGCCTCTCAGATATGCAGATGGATCTACAAAAAGTCCGCTGACGATTTCCTCTCCATGACGGACCTCCCTAAGGAGCTGAGGACTTTTCTGAAGGAGCGCTTCTCCCTCCGCACGCTCCAGTTTGTGGAACGGGTAGAGGCTCCCTCGGCGGTGAAGTTTCTCTTCTCCACGGAGGATGGACACCTGCTGGAGACGGTTCTGCTTCGGGAGAGGGACCATCTGACCCTCTGCGTTTCCTCCCAGATAGGGTGTGCCGTGGGATGCAGGTTCTGCGCCACCGCCCTCGATGGTCTTGTGCGGAACCTCAGCTCCGCCGAGATAGTGGATCAGCTCCTTCAGGTTCAGAGGATAGAGGGGGTGCGGATCAGAAACGTGGTCTTCATGGGTATGGGGGAGCCCCTCGCCAACTACGAAAACGTCAGAAGAGCCGTGGAGGTGATGATAGCCCCCTGGGGACTCGACCTTTCCAAAAGAAGGGTTACGCTCTCGACGAGCGGGCTCACGGCACCCCTGCGCAGGATGAGGGAGGATCCCCTCCTGAGGGAGGTCAACCTCGCCGTTTCCCTCAACGCTCCGACTCAGAAGCTCAGGGAGAAGCTCATGCCCGCGAGCGCCAGATCCGACCTGAGGGAGCTTATGGCTCTGCTCAGGAGCTTTCCCCTCCCCCGCTACAGGAGGATAACCCTCGAATACGTCCTCATAAAGGATGTGAACGACTCCCCCCTCCTCGCCCGGGACCTTGCGGATCTGATCGGAGGGGACAGAAAGCGTTTCAAGGTAAACCTGATCCCCTTCAATCCGGATCCGTCCCTGCCTTACAGGCGTCCTCCCCTGGAGAGGGTCTTCGCCTTTCAGAGGGTCCTTTGGGAGAGGGGGATATCGACCTTTGTGAGGTTCAGCAAGGGCTACGAGGTTTTTGGAGCCTGCGGTCAGCTCAGGCATCGCAGGCATGTGCTAAAATCTCATTTCCATGAAAGGACTTCCCAGATGG
>DRNB01000347.1 GCA_011375045.1 Aquifex aeolicus | reverse complement strand
TCGGCTTCCTTACAGAGATAGGAAAGGAGGAAGCCCACGAGGTCCTTACGGATATCCTCAGGGGTAAGGGAAAGAAGCAGAGGAGGATGATGATCTCCACGTACCTGATAAGAAGAGGGGTGCGAAAGTTCCTGGGAGATTACCTGAACGATGTGGTGATCTCAAAAAGCGCCATAGCCCGGATAATGGAGATGGAAATATACGCGGGCGACAGCTTCATGGTGCACGTTTACGGGGACGGGGTGATAATTTCAACCCCTACCGGTTCCACAGCCTACGCCCTCTCCGCGGGCGGTCCCATAATGTATCCGGACTCGGAGAACCTGCTCTTCGTCCCCATATGCCCCCACACCCTCTCCAACAGACCCGTGGTTCTGCCTCCGGACTTTTCCCTGAGGGTCAGGATACTCTCCGGCAGCAGGGAGAGCTTCCTCACCATGGACGGGCAGAGGGGTATGTTCCTTCAGGAGGGGGATGAGGTGGAGGTCAGGAAATCCAGAAGATACTGTGAGATATACCTTCACCCCCGCAAGGGGTTCTTTGAAATACTCAGGGAGAAGCTCCGCTGGGGCTGAATCTTGATCTACGCCATACATCCCCCCCTCCGTCTGGTGTATCTTTTTAAGGTAAAGTCTTCAGGAGGTTATGTAATGGGAATGCCTACCAGAGAGGAAATCGAAAAGGTTCTGGATGAGATCAGACCGGCTCTCAGATTCGACGGTGGGGACGTGGAGCTTGTGGACGTTCAGGAGGACGGAACAGTCCTGGTCAGAATGCTGGGAGCCTGCTCCGGATGCGGTATGTCCGTTCTTACCCTCAAGGCAGGTATAGAGAGGGCGCTCAAGCAGAAGTTTCCGGAGATAAAGGAGGTCAAGGACGTCAGCACCGACGCCCCCATGTCCTTCGGCTTTTAAGCCGGTTTGCACCCGATCCTCTCCCTTTTACGTAAATTACGTAATAGGCGGGGCGGTCCCCGCCTCTTAGCTGTATAAATTCCTCTTTCTCCGTCCTTGAGCTTCCCAGGATAAAGACCTGTAAGGTGAACGATAAGAGGGTTAGATATTTGTCTCCTGAGGAGCTAAAGGCTTTAATAGATGCCCGTCCTGGATAGAAGATGTTGAAGATTAAGGTCAGATTTCTTGTAGCCCTCAGACTCTCTGTTTACCGTGGAGGACTTGACACCTCCCTTTAGCCTCTCCTGCTTGTAGCTCTCTATGAGAAACTCGTAGTCAAGGGATTTGTTTCCAAAGACCTCCAGGGGCTTTTTGACTCTCCTCTCGGTCTCCCTTATGGTCCTCTGAGAGGCGTTCACCTTCGCCTGGTTACCTTCCCTTCAGTTCTTAACCTAAATCCTTATCACTATCTCATCATAGTCCACTATAGGTTTTACTTCCTTTCCTTTCTTCTCAAGCTCCACGAGCCCCACAGCTTCGAGTATAACCAAATCTCTGTGAACGTTTCTGACGTCCCTTTTAACAAGCCCCGCAAGTTCCTTTATTGAACGGGGCTTGTGCTCTTTTATAGCCCTGAGTAGCTCAAGTCTTTTAGGAGACAGAAGGGTCTGGAGTTCTTTCGGGTTAGATACACCTATGGTATCCCTTTCAACTTCTTCTCCTCTGGAAGCTCTCTCATACGCTCTGGCAAACTCTTTGAGAGAGCTCTTGAGGTCGGTTATGACTATAACTTTCTCCTTCGTCTTTTCAGCTACCGCCATTACAGCTCCTCCAGAATTCTCTCAAGGTCGGCATAGAAGTTCTCTATAAGCTTCTCTACACTTTCAAACTCGTAGGGCACCCTTTTGACCATCATGTGTTTGTGATGTCCATGTTCCTTGTAGTTGTCGTATCTCAGGTAGTCTCCCTCAAAGTTTTCGGTGTTCGGATTGAAGCGTGCAAAGGTAAGGGAGTACTT
Organism: Aquifex aeolicus; assembly: GCA_011375045.1. Classification (GTDB taxonomy): domain Bacteria; phylum Aquificota; class Aquificia; order Aquificales; family Aquificaceae; genus Hydrogenivirga; species Hydrogenivirga aeolica_A. The sequence goes on along the minus strand of DRNB01000347.1, from coordinate 679 downwards.
GATGCCCTCTTCATAAGCTCTCCTCTGAGGTATCTCGTATATCCTCATGTCCACCACACCCACAAGCTTCTCCTCCTTAAAGATTAACTGCCTGTGTCTAAAGATTAATCTCGCCCCTTTGTTCGTCATGTCAAGATGATTATATTCCCTGAATCTGTCTCTTGGGACGTTGATGGTCAAGTTTCCGATCTGGAGTAAGGATCGTAGAGCTTTTTGACACCTTCGATCTTAGAGCCGTTCTTTCTCAGGAGGGAGGAGCTGAGGTAGGGAGTTGAAGTTGGAGGAACTCAGGAATCTTGAGAGAGTTGAGGCAGAGTAGGTAGGAGAGGATTTAGAGAAAACGGCGTGCCCACACTTGGCTATTTCCAAAGCCTCGAGAGAAGGGGGTTTTCGTGAATTGTTGATTTCCAAGGAAGGGATGGTAGGCGGGACAGGACTCGAACCTGCGACCTCCGCCTTGTAAGGGCGGCGCTCTCCCAGCTGAGCTACCCGCCTTTGGAACTATTATAACCCCCTTAAGGTAAAATTCACACAGAGACGAATTCAGGAGCCGATAATAATATAGTAGTAGTATACTTCGAAAAGGGGGGTAGTGGATGAGGCTTGCTCCTCGTGTCCCGTTCAGGGAAACTATACAGATTAAGTGCAGGAAAAGCTGGTTCAAAGCCCAGTGCGAGGA
>DRNB01000346.1 GCA_011375045.1 Aquifex aeolicus | reverse complement strand
TTGTGGTGGGTATGAACTCGGACAGCTCGGTGAGGAGGATAAAGGGGAGGGAGAGACCTATACTTCCTCAGGAGCTGAGGGCGAAGCTCCTGTCCGCTCTCAGACCGGTGGACTACGTGGTTATCTTCGATGAGGACACCCCTCTGAACCTCATAAAGTCCATACGTCCCCACGTGCTCGTGAAGGGTGGGGACTGGGAGATCCACAGGATAGTGGGGCGTGAGTTTGTGGAGTCCTACGGGGGAGAGGTTGTAACGATCCCCTTCACCTATGAGATCTCCACCTCTAAAATTATCCAGAGGATACTGGACCTTTACTGTCCCCGTCGAGATCCAGAACCATCCTGATCCAGTAGTTGTACTGTCCCTTCTCCCTGAAGCCGAGCCTTCTGTAAAACTCCAGAGCGGTGTAGTTCTCGTCCCCCACCCACAGCTCGGCGGTGTGCAACCCCTTCTCCCTGAAGTAGGACAGCACCCTGTCCATCAGCGCCGTCCCTATACCCATCCCCCTGTACTCGGGCAGGACCACTATCTCGTGAACCGCTCCGACCTTTTTGTGCTCCCTCTTGCTGAACCAGTTGGCGTCCCCGGCCACAAACCCCACCACCTTTCCCCCCACCTTAGCCACGAAGATACCCTCCCTGTCCCTGCGTCTGAGCCAGTCCACGTAGGCTTTCACATCGTCGGGATGGGTGTAGGCGTATTCCTCGAGACCCCTGTAGCCTTCGAGATAAAGGGGGACAAGCTCCTTCAGATCCTCGTCTCCCGCCTTCTCGATCCTGAAGGACACCTTCTCCCTCTTCATTCTATCCTTCTGACCTTAACGTCGGGAGGGATATCGAGCTTAAAAAGACCCCCGGAGGGGGTAAAGTTCTTCTTCACCTCCAGGAACTCCACCGTTGTTTCCGTATCCTCGGCGTCCAGAACCCTGACCCTCAGAACCTCCAGATCCTCGTCCAGCTCGACGTAAACCTCCTTCACGTTCTCGTCCTTCTGGAGGGGTTTCAGAACCAGAACCCGAACACCCTCCTTCTCCAGCTCACCCACGGGTTCGAAGACCTCCGAGAGGGGTCTGGCAAAGAAAAACAGGGACTCCACAACGGGGGAGGTGTTGTTCTCCACAGAATCGAGGAGAGCCTCCCTGTCCTCCTCGTTGAGTATGAGGATCTCCCTGCCGTTGGAGATCATCAGGATCCTGTCGGGGTATGTGTATTCGATGCGGAACTTCCCCTCCCGCGTGGCGTAGAAGATCCCCTTGCTCGTTTCGGGTTTGGGATACCAGGAGTACCTCGTCTTCTGGAGGAAGACGACCTTGACGCTCTTGATCTCCGAGAGCTTCCTCTCGAGCTCCTCGAAGGTGGAGGGAGCCGCCTTCAGCGGCAGGCAGAGGATCAGGATCAGGAGCAAAAACCGCATGAGCCTTAATATATCACAGCTTGTGAAACCTCCTCAAAAAGGAGGAGACTATCTCGAACCACAGCTCGACCACGTCCCAGTCTATCGCCGCGTAGGTGTCGTAGAAGGTGTGTCTGAACAGAAAGGGGTTCGAGGAGAGGAAGAGAGCCTCCACCCCCTTTTCCTTGAAGGGAACGTGATCGCTTCTCCCCCTCCTGCCTTCCCTGAAGGGTATCTCCACCTTCAGATCCCTCAGGTGCCGGTAGAACTTCTCCATTATCTTCACGCCGTTGTATCCCTCCGCATCCCTGTATATGACGGCTGGATTCGACCAGCCGATCCCGTCCAGATTCACCACGTAGTAGGTGTGCTTCAGGTTTCTGACGTGGTGGCGGGAACCCTCAAGACCCAGCTCCTCGCAGTCCGTTATCAGGAACCTGAGCCGGAAGGGAAAGCGGTAGGAGTGCCTCAGCTCCTTTGCGAGAATTAGCAGAAGCGCCACCGAAACCGCGTTGTCTATGGCTCCGTAAACGAAGGGTTTCGAATCGAGGTGAGCGGTAACGTAGAGGAAGGGTCCCTTGCCTATGTCGAAGTAGATGTTCCTTCCCCTGACCCTCGTTCTGCTGACCCGGGACACGATCCTCACCTTCCTCCCCTTTAGATCCAGCGCCGTGTCCCTGTCCACGGAAACAGCCAGAAAGGACTCGGAGCCAAGGTTTCCGATGTAGGGGGAGTTGAGCTCCTCGAGGTAGAAAAGGGCTCCGACCGCACCCTTCTCCTTCAGCCTCCTGACCTTCTCCTCCTCCCTCTCCCCGCCGACCTTCACGATGACCAGCTTTCCCTTCAGCTCCTCCTCTTCCTCGGAAACGACCTCAGCCTCCCTCTCACCCCAGAGGCTGTTCACAAAGGGATAGGCGGTGAGTTCCGTCCCGTTCACCTTTATAAGGGCTTCCGAAGGCATCCCCTTTTCGATCTCGAAGTTCTCCTCGACGAAGGCTATGGAGTGCCTGCTGAGAAACCTTCTGACAAACGCCTGAGCCTCCCTCATCTGGGGTGTGGCGGACACTCTCTTCCGTTCGGAGAGGAAGGCTGTAATCTCCTGAAGCTCCTCTAAGAGTTCACTTCTCATAAACCGGTGTAAGCCAGCTCCTGTATCTTTCTATCTCTCCCCTGACCGCTCTGAAGTAAATATCCTGAAGCTGGGCGGTTATCTCCCCAATCTTTCCCTTCCCGACCCTGCGGTTGTCCACCTCCACAACGGGCGTTACCTCCGCCGCTGTGCCCGTGAGGAATATCTCCTCCGCCGTGTAAAGCTCGCTACGGGCAACGGCTCGCTCCTCGACGTTAACAAGAAGCTCGTTTTTCAGAAGGGTTATGACAGCGTTTCTGGTTATACCTTCGAGGATGTGCTCGTTGTAGGCGGGCGTAACAGCCCTGCCCTCCCTTATCAGAAATATGTTCTCCCCCGATCCTTCGGCGACGTAACCCTGAGAGTTCAGGAGTATGGCTTCGTCGTAGCCTGCCATGAGCGCCTCGGTTTTCGCCAGGGCGCTGTTTATGTAAGCTCCCGCCACCTTCCAGCGGGAGGGTATGGAGTTGTCGTCGTTCCTCCTCCAGGAGGAAACCTTAACCCTGATGCCCTGCGAGGTGTCGAGATACCTTCCAAAGTTGTAGGTGTATATGGCTATCTCCGGTGTGTAGCCTATCAGCTTGGGGGTCAGGGCAAGGTCTCTGAAGTAAACTATGGGTCTTATGTAAACGTCCTGTCTTACCTCGTTCCTTATCAGAAGCTCGCGGGTTATCGAGACAAGATCCTCCACCGAATAGGGAAGCTCCATAAAGAGCGCTCCGGCGTTTCTGAGAAGACGGTCGTAGTGCTCCCGGGCAAAGAGTATGTAAAGCTGCTTTTCCCTGTCGTTCCAGTAAGCCCTGAGCCCTTCGAAAATGGCTGTCCCGTAGTGGAAAGAGTTTGTTTTTATGTTTATGTTTGCCGATTCTATCGGCACAAAATCCCCCTCAAAGAAGGCGTACTCCATAGCCAAAGATTCTAACACAAAACCTGTGCTATAATACCTCCCCGTTATGCCGAAGCTATCCCCGAGGGACATCAGACGGAAGATTCAGGGCATAAAGAACACCCGCCGAATCACAAACGCCATGAAGGTTGTTTCCGCCGCAAAGCTGAGGCGTGCTCAGGAACTTCTCTACGCTTCGAGACCTTATTCAGACAAGCTCTACGAGCTTGTAAGGGACCTCGCCGGGCACGTGGACAGGGAAACCCATCCCCTTTTAGAGGAGAGGGAGGAGAGAAGACTGGACCTGATTCTGATAACGGCGGACAGGGGGCTGGCTGGAGCCTTCAACTCGAACATAATCAGAGACGCGGAGCGTTTCATCCTTCAGAAGACCGAAAAGGGTAGAGAGGTAAGTCTCCTTCTTATAGGAAGAAAGGGCTACCAGTATTTTGCAAAGCGGGATTACAGAATTGTGAAGGGTTACGATGAGGTCTTCAGAAAGGAGGTAAACTTCGGGATCGCCAAGGAGGTCTCCGAGATCGTCAGGGAGCGCTTCGTTAGCCGGGAAACGGACGCGGTTTACCTCCTGAACAACGAGATGATTACCAGAGCGAGTTACAGACCGGTTCTGCGAAAGTTTCTTCCCTTCGAGCTTCCCGAAACGGAACCGTCCGCAGACTACAGCGTTTACACCTTCGAAGTAGAGGAGGAGGAGTTCATGAACCGGATAATGAACCTCTACCTTAACTACCAGCTCTACAGAGCTATGGTGGAGTCCAACGCCGCGGAGCACTTCGCCCGCATGGTTGCCATGGACAACGCTACCAAGAACGCGGAC
>DRNB01000345.1 GCA_011375045.1 Aquifex aeolicus | reverse complement strand
GCTCCCTCAGATCCCTGCGTCTGCGGATCTCCTCCTCGGGGATCCTCTCGGGGATTTTAGCCACCTCCTCGAGGACCTCCTCAGGATACTCCGTGGGGAGGTTGTGTTTCCTTATAAGGAGGTCTATCGCCAGAAACTTCTTCTCTGGATGTCCGAGGATCTCCTTCACCTTTGCCCGCGGGGGAGCCTTCTGACCGGGAAAGACCTTAATCTTGGCAACAACCACAGTTCCCTCCTCGAGGGAGGAGCAGTCCTTTCTGGAGAGAAGAAAGCTCAGATGCACGTTCTCATCGAGGGGTTCGAGGAAACACCCCTCCTCCTCCTTTCTGATCTTTCCCACTATCTCCTGTCTGGCTCTCTTCAGCACCCTCTCTATTCTGATCTCCTTTTTACCCCTGAACTCCACCACCCTTGCCCGAACCACGTCTCCCCCCATAACCTTCTGAAGCTCAAAGGGAGGTATGTAGATGTCCTTTTCCCTGCCTTCAACTTCAAGAAAACCGAAACCACCCGGGTAAGGAATGACCCTTCCTTTTACCACTTCCTCCTCTTCCCAGAGAAATTTTCCCTTTACTATCTTCACTTTTCCCTCTTTTTTTAGTTTTCTCAGTATCTTTTTCAGCTCCTTTTTCTCTTTTTTGCTCAGATGAAGTGATCTAACTATGTGTATGAAGGGGAGTGGCTTCCTCTTCCTTTTGAGCAGATCGGTTACATCCCTTTCAGTTACCTTTCTTTTCCTCTCAGCCATTCATTTTAAATTATAGGTTATCTTCCGATAAATATAACGGGTAAGATGGATCCCGGAGCACTCATAGGAATAGCCGGCGCCTTTGCGATGATAGTTATTGCCATCGTCATCGGCGGCAGTCCGACCGCTTTCATAAACATACCCTCCATCTTCATAGTGGTCGGTGGGGGGATGGCGGCAACGCTCGGAGGTTTCCCCCTCAAGGACTTCATAAGAGGCGTGAGCGCCATCAAGGACGCCTTCCTCTGGAAGCCTCCGGATCCCCTCGAGACCGTCGAGTTCCTGTCCGAGATAGCCACCAAGGTAAGGAGGGAGGGAATTCTGGCTCTCGAATCGGAGATAGAGCTCTACTACGAGAGGGATCCCCTCTTGGGGGACATGATCAGGATGCTTGTGGACGGTCTCGAACTGGAGGAGATAAAGGTGAGCGCGGAGGGAGCGATAGCCCAGCTGGACGACAGGCTATCCACAAACGTCGCCGTCTGGGAGAGGCTCGGGGATCTCTTCCCCGCCTTCGGTATGATCGGGACCCTCATAGGCCTCATCCAGATGCTCAAGAACCTCAACGATCCCTCCGCTCTGGGTCCGGGCATGGCTGTCGCCCTTATAACCACCCTCTACGGTGCGATCCTCGCCAACGCCTTTGCCATCCCCGTAGCCACCAAGCTGAAGAAGGTCAAGGACACGGAGGTTCTCTACAAGAACATATACCTCATGGCGATAGAGGGGATACAGAAGGGTATAAACCCCAACATCCTGAGGCAGGAGCTCGCCATCATGCTCGGCGTTGAGATGTCGGAGGAGGTTTGATGAACCGTGAGAAGAAGCAGGAGTGTAAAAAGGCTCCCGCATGGCTCACCTCCTTCGGCGACCTCATGTCCCTCCTGCTCACCTTCTTCATACTCCTTTACTCCATGAGCATCATATCTCTGGAGAAGTTCTATCAGGTTCTGAAGGGACTGGTGGAGGCTTTCGGCGGTAAGCAGGTCATCTTTGAGGAGAGCGGTGCCATGAAAGCCTCCCGGGTGCCCGTCAGGATGGAGAACATGCACTACAGGGTCAAGAAGTTTGCGGAGCTGAAAAAGGAGATCTCCGAGATAAAGGAGATGCTCAGATCGATGGGGATAGAGGCGGACTACCTTGTAACGGGAACCTGCATGAAGCT
>DRNB01000344.1 GCA_011375045.1 Aquifex aeolicus | reverse complement strand
TCAGGAGCCTGACCCTCTCCCTCACGTGGGTTATGTAGCTCGCCGTCCACTCGATGGCTCTCAGATCCGCCGGCTCTCCGTGTCCCATGAGGATCTTTCCGGGTCTCATGGACTCGAGCCTCCTCAGAACCCCCAGCCACCTGCGGGTGGAGACGTTCCTGTCCCCGAGGAAGGGGATCCTCCCGTAGGATACCAGATCCCCCACAAAGAACAGGTCCCCCACCCTGACCACGAGATCGCTGTTGGTGTGGGCGGGGGTCATGGGGATGATCTCGAAGATCTCCCTCCCCACCCTAAGCCTGACCCTGCTCTCCACGACCAGATCCGGAGGCACGAGACGGACCCCCTCGAACACACCGAAGGTCTTTATGGCGCTTTCCAGAACCTCGTCCGCAAATCCTTCGTCGTAGAACCTCTTGAGGTTCCTGTGGGCGATGAACTTGGCACCCTCCTCCTTGAAGGGCGCTATCCCGAACCAGTGATCCATATGGTAGTGGGTGGCTATCACGTAGAGTATGGGAGCTTCCCTTACCTTTTTGAGTTCGGAGATGAACTCCCTCGCAAGCTCGGGAGTTGACAGGGTATCTATGACCACCCATCCCTCCCTCGTCAGCACAGCGTAGGCGTTGGAGATCAGACCCCTGTTCTCCTCCGAGGGAAGACCGTAACCTCCCCTGACCATGTAAACCTTTTCGGAGACCTTCTCCAGAACGAGGGGGAAGACGGGGGAAAGGAAAAACAGCAGGCTCAGGAGCATCCTCACCATCCCTCAACCCTCCTGCTTCCGTTACTATGACCTTCAGCTGATATAATTTAAGGAGAGATCGGAGAAAGGGGGTAAGAGATGGACTTTCTTGGAAGAGAGGAATCACCCTTTACCGCACAGGAGTGGGAGCAGATAGATTCCGCGGTGGTCAGGGTAGCCCGGGAGACCCTCGTGTGCAGGCGCTTTGTGCCGGTGGTGGGTCCCATAGGTCCGGGTCATCAGCTCGTTTCCTACGACGTGATCTACGGGATGGAGCCCGGTGTGTGTGAGATAAAGCCCGGTCAGGAGTACGAGTCCTGCGAGCCTGTGAGAACGGGTGTGAGGAAGCACATCCCCATACCTACCCTCTACAAGGACTTCGTTATCTCCTGGAGGGATCTGGAGTACTACAGACAGTTCAACATCCCCTTGGACACCTCCGCGGCTGTGGCGGCTGCTGTGGCGACCGCTGTGGCGGAGGACACCCTCATCCTCTTGGGGAACAAGAACCTCGGTCTCGAGGGTCTGATGACCGCCGAGGGTGTGAACAGGATGTCCATGAGCGACTGGAGTCAGGTGGGAAACGCCTTCAGCGATGTGATAGAGGGGGTTTCGAAGCTGGTGGAGCAGGGTTTCTACGGCAACTACTATCTGATCGTGAACCCAAAGCAGTACTTCCAGCTCAACAGGATGCACGACAACTCGGGTCTTCTGGAGATAGAGCAGATAAAGAAGGTGGTCAGCGACGTCTTCCAGACCCCCATAGTTCCCGAGGACAGGGCGCTTCTGGTTTCCGCGGGACCTCAGAACTTCGACCTCGTTGTGGCTCAGGACCTCTCGGTGGCTTACGTGGAGTCCAGCAACATGAACCACCTTCTCCGGGTCCTCGAGATGGTGGCGCTCAGGATAAAGAGGCCCGGATCGATTCTGGTTATCGGAAAGGGAAAGTAAGATCCTAAATGTGGGTGCGCGGGGAACACGATGAGGATTACAGAAAGACCCGTTCCTCCATACTGAATCTGGTAGGGAACACCCCCCTCCTGAGGATCAGAAAGGTCCTTCCTCCGGACATCTCCCCCGAGGTGGAGATATACGCGAAGTTAGAGAGCTTCAATCCGGGGGGTTCCGTGAAGGACAGACCTGCTCTCAACATGTTCCTTCGGGCGCAGAGGGACGGACTGATCGAGGAGGGGAAGGTGGTGGTGGACGCAACCTCCGGAAACACGGGCATAGCTCTCGCCATGGTCGGTTCCGCCTTCGGGATACCCGTCGAGCTCGCCATGCCAGCCAACGTCAGCGAGGAGAGGAAGAGGATAATACAGGCTTACGGTGCAAAGGTGTATCTCACCGATCCCCTCGAAGGGACGGACGGAGCCATCCTCTTTGTCAGGGATCTGGTGGAGAAAAACCCCGACAGGTACGTTTATCTGGATCAGTACAACAACCCCGCCAACTGGGAGGCTCACTACTACTCCACCGGCGTGGAGATCTGGAAGCAGACGGAGGGAAGGGTTACCCACTTCGTGGCCGGCATAGGAACGGGCGGAACCATAATGGGAGCGGGAAGACGTCTGAAAGCTTACAATCAGGACATCCAGATAATAGGGGTTCAGCCGGCGCACCCCTTCCACGGCATAGAGGGACTCAAGCACATGGAAAGCTCCATAAAGCCGGGCATATTCAACGAGAACTACCTGGACAGAACCATATTTGTGGAGACCGAGGACGCCTACGAGTGGGCGAGGAGGCTTGCGAGGGAGGAGGCGGTCTTTGTGGGTCAGTCTTCGGGGGCAGCTCTCTGGGCGTGTATAAAGCTGGCGAGGGAGCTGAGCGACAGGGGTGAGAAGGCTGTCATAGTAACCGTCTTTCCGGACGGAGGGGAGAGGTATCTGACAACGGCTCTCTTCGATTGAGCTTATCCCTTCAGGGGATCCTGCAATCCCTGAAGGTTTCCCAGAGGTATCTGTTCAGGGGAAGGTCGAGGGCTTCCCACTCCCTCTTGGAAGCGTCGTAAACCCTCATCCCCCTGTATCCGTGAATATCCATAACCATGTAGAGGAACGCCGCTCCGGTTCCTCCGAAGCAGAAAAGCAGAACCTCCTCCTCCTCGGAGATGCCCTGATTTTTCAGGAACTCGCTCAGATACTGGGGAAAGTCTATGTAGAGCTTTCCGGTTTCCTCATCCCTCCTGACCCACCACTCCCAGGGAAGGGGAACCGAGCAGGGAACGTGTCCATACTTCTTGGCGGAGGGGAATTTGGAGATTCCGAAGTAGTGCCCCACAGGTCTGCCATCGATTATAGGTTTCTTTCCTATGCTCCTGAGCAGGTAGCGGGCGTCTATTTCCCTGCGGGGATCGTAGGAGGCTCTGAAGCTGCCCCTGGTCACCTGAGGTTCCTCATAGCTTACAGGATAGCGACCCTTCAGCCATGCCTGCCAGCCCCCGTCCAGGATACCCACCTTCTCATGACCGAGGAGGTGAAATATCCAGTAGGCGTAAACAGCCCCCAGTATCTCGTTCATCTTGTTGCCCTTGTAGTAGAGGACCACCTGCGAATCGTTGTTTATGCCCCAGGCTCTGAACATCCTCTCATACTCCTCCACAGATTTCCTGACGAGGGCACCCGTCGTCTCGTCCATCACCCGCCAGTCCTCCTTTTCTGTGAGGATGGCTCCGGGAACGTGTCCTTCCATCAGGTAGCTCTGGGAATCCGAGAACTCGAGCACCACCAAATCCTTCTGGTCCAGGTGCTCCGCCAGCCACCGGGGGGATACGAGCTTGGGAACTGCAAGGGAGAGGTGAAAGCTCAGGAAAAGGACAAGGAGGAAAACCATCTCCGAACCTCCTCCGGTTTACTATAGTAGAATAAACGAAAAGTCCGAATGAGGAAAACAGACGTCCCGCAGGCGTTAGACATACTCAGGGAGCACTACGAGCGCTGGAAAGCTCCGGCAAAGACTCTGGCAGGCCACCACAGAAACGACCCCTTCAGGGTTCTGGTCTGTGCCCTTCTCTCGACACGAACCCGGGACGAGACCACCTCCCGGGTCTGCAGAAGGCTATTCGAAAGAATAAAGAGACCCGAGGATGTGGTGAACCTTCCCCTGAACGAGCTGAGGGAGCTGATCTACCCCGTGGGCTTTTACAGAAGCAAGGCAAAGCAGCTGAAAGCTCTGTCAGCTCTGCTGGTGGAGCGATTCGGTGGAAAGGTTCCGGACAGCCTGGAGGATCTGCTTTCCCTGCCGGGGGTGGGCAGAAAGGTGGCGAACCTCGTCCTTTCGGAAGGTTACGGGATCCCCGCCATATGCGTCGATACCCACGTTCACAGGATAACCAACCGCTGGTGTCTGGTGAAGACAGAAACACCCCTTCAGACGGAAAAGGCTCTGATGGAACTGATCCCTGAGGAATACTGGGGTTTGCTGAACAGACTTCTGGTAGCCTTCGGTCAGAAGATATGCACCCCCCTAAAGCCTAAGTGCCACGCGTGCCCCATCGAAAGGCTCTGCGGGAAGTGCGGCGTCAGCTCTGCTGTCCCCCTATCTCGAAATCCTCGGGTCTGATGTTTTCGAGCCACTCCTTCAGTCTTTGCTTTTCCTCGTCCTCCTCGGGTTCGGGAACCTTCGACTTCTCCAGCACCTCCTCCACCACAAATATGGGTGCTCCGAAGCGCAGGGCAAGGTTTATGGCGTCGCTCGGTCTCGAGTCTATGACGAGAACGTCCTCCCCGTGCTGAATGTGAATTTCAGCGTAGTAGGTGCTGTCTTTGAGATCGTTTATAACTATCCTCTCTACGTTCCCCCCCATTTCGGTTATTATGCTCTTCATCAGCTCGTAGGTCATGGGTCTGGGTGGTTCTACCTCCTGAAGTCTCATAGCTATGCCGTTAGCTTCGAAGGCTCCGATCCATATGGGCAGTATGGTTTCGTCGTCCTCCTTCGCCCTGAGCACGACTATGGGCATCTGGGATACGGGATCGAGGGTTACCCCGTGAACGACCATCTCTATCATCTCACCACCTCCACTATCTCGCAGAACAGGTTGAAGGGTGTAGCCCGCTCAACCCGTGCCCGCACGATCTTGCCCACCAGATCCTCCCCACCCTTCATCTCAGCCCATCTGTTCGTGGTGGTTCTGCCTACGAGGGTATCCTCCCCCCTCGATTCCTCCAGCAGGATCTCCTGAACCGTTCCTTCGTATCTGATTGCAAGCTCGCTCATCACACGCTTCTGAAGTTCAAGAAGCCTGCTCATCCTCTCCGTCTTGGTCTCCTCCGGAACAGCACCTTCCATCCGGGCGGCTGGTGTTCCCGGTCTTGGGGAGAACTTGAAGGAGAAAATCTGCTCGAAGCCCACCTTTTCGACCACGTCCAGGGTGTCTTCGAAGTCCTCCTCCGTCTCCGTGGGGAAGCCGACTATGATGTCCGTGGAGAGGGCGATGTTTCCAACCTTTTTCCTGAGCTGATCGACCTTCTCCAGATACTCCTCCTTCGTGTAGCCCCTTTCCATGAGGGCGAGGATTCTGTTGGATCCGGACTGAACGGGTAGATGCAGGGCGTTGCATACCTGAGGTATCTCCGCCATGGCGGAGATGATTTCATCGTCCAGATCCTTAGGGTGCCCCGTTGTAAACCTTATCCTCTCCACCCCCTCTATCCTGGAGACGGCGTAAAGCAGCTCTGAAAAGTGAAGGGGTTTCTCCAGATCCCTTCCCCAGGCGGTAACGTTCTGACCCAGCAGATGAATTTCCCTCACACCGTCCTCGGTGAGCTTTCTGACCTCCTCTAATATGCTCTCTAACCTTCTGGATCTCTCCCTGCCCCTTGTTCGGGGAACCACGCAGTAAGTGCACCTCTTGTCGCAGCCCTTTATCACCGTTACGTAGGCGCAGTAAGGGTTTTCCCGCTCAAGGGGGTAATCCCAGATCCTCTCCTCGTCCTCGGGTGGATCTTCGAGGATCGCGATCGCCTTGTAGCCCGCCTGCGCCTGGTTCAGCAGTTCGGGAAGCTGGTGGATGTTGAAGGAGGAGAACATTATGTCTATGGCGGGGGCTTTCTGAACAAGCTCCCAGCCCGCCCTCTGAGCCAGGCACCCTGCAACGGCGATGAGGGCGTCGGGGTTCTTCTCCTTTATCTTCTTATACTCACCCACGTGGGAGAGAACTTTCCTGTCGGGTTTGTCCCTTACTGTGCAGGTGTTCAGGAGGATCAGATCGGCTTCCTCCCAGCTCCGGGCAGGTTCGTAACCGAGCGTGCGCAGCAGTCCCCTGATTCTCTCGGAGTCGTTGAAGTTCATCTGGCATCCGAAGGTCTTTATGAAGAACTTTTTACCCATAGTTATAATTTTGTGGTAGCTCAGAGACTTAGGCAAGTTTAATTTTGGTATCCCCGGGGTCAGGGATCCCCTTCAGAAGGAAACTCCCACGTTGGCGAAGAGGCTGCTTACCTTGATCTCGGCGGTCAGGTCCCCCACATCGTCCAGCTTAAGAACCTCGTACCTGTAGCCGGCTCCGACGAACACGCCCGCCAGCGCAGGAATCGAGAGGGGCTTTGCCCTCACCTCCGCCGTCAGATCGTAGTAGTAGCTACCCGAGTAAGTTATACCCCTCAGCTCACCTATGAAGGACACCATGGGAAGGTTTACACCCAGAGAAACGTAACCCATGGGCACAGGTACGGTCTCGCTGACGCTCTCCGTCCTCGTCAAACCTGTCCCGCTTTCTGTGCCGGTTACCCTGCCCTCGAGGTCGAGGATCCTCACGTTGATACCCACCTCAGGATCCAGAAGACCTGCGGTTGCGGCTCCCACAAGGGGAAGGTTGTAGTAGAGTCCCACGTCGTAGTGATCCACCTTGACGTAGGTGTCCAGATCCACGTTCGCCTGAAAGTCGACATCACCGAAGGTCAGGGTGGTGGAGTACCTTCCTGTTCCCTCGAAGGACATGGGGATGTACTGAAGGTAAAGGTTGGGAACTATGGGAATCTCTATCTTCGCCCGGGCAAAGGGCTTGACCTTGCTCTCCAGACCAAAGGTGTCCTTCAGATCCACCGTGTCCCCTGTTCCGGTGGGATACTGAATGTAACCCGAGGGGGAATGGTTCATCACGCCCACGGAGAGATCCCCGTTTATCAGAGGCACCCCGAAGGACAGTCCAGCCGCCAAGACTCCCCCGATGAGAAGCGATCCTCTCATAGCACACCTCCTTTTTAGAATCACAGATTCCTATATACGGCAATTCTACTGGAAACTTTACGCAGATAGTCCCTCGTTTCCGCGTAGGGTAGCTTTCTCAGGAGGGTTCTGTAAACCTCCCGGGGCGTCATCCTGTTTATTACCCTGATCGCCTTCCTGAGGTCTCCTGTGCCCGTGAAAGCGCGGGCGACGTTGCCGGGACCTGTGTTGTAGGCTGCTATGGTGCAGTAGAGTCTGCTCTCAGGGTTCCTTACCCCTCTGAAGTATCTGTAGTAGAGGAGGTGGAGGTAGGCGGTTCCTATCCTTATGTTGTTCCTTGCGTTGTAGAGGTAAGAGGGGGACAGGATCACGGGCTTTCCGAACAGGAACTTGGTAACGTCTCTCCCCGCTGTGTGGGGAACTATCTGCATGAGTCCGTAAGCGGGAACGGGGGATCGGGCGAGGGGGTTGAAGTGGCTCTCCGTGTGGATTATGGCAAATATCAGGGGGTGGGAGATCTTCCTCTTTCTGGACTCCTCCACCACGTAGGGTTTGTAACGCTTCGCCTTCAAAAGGAGACGTTTTGGGGGAAGTTCGATCCTGAAGGTGTTTACAACCACCCGGGAGTTCTTCCTTCTGAACTCCCCCCTCTCCACAAGCTCCTCCACTCCCTTCTCGAGCTCGCTCCGGGTAACCTCTTCCTTTCCGAATATGAGGGGAGTGAGGATGGGTCTGTCTTCCAGAGGCGCTGTTCGAACGTGTTTGAGCTTTCGGCGCACCTGCCTCTCTACCCCCGACAGGACCCTGTCCCTTCTGAAGGCTTCTGTGGTGGTCTCCGTAAGGAAGTCCTTCAGCTCCTCCTTAACCAGCTCCCTGAAGTTCTCCACATCCCCCCTCACCTCTATCCTGAGCTCTCCTCTTTCGAAATCGAAGACCCTCTTGACCCTGTAATCGGGGGAGTACTCCACCCACTTCTTCCTGTCGCTGCCTTCGTAAACACCCCAGTGTTCGATCACCTCCCTCCTGAACTCCCTGAACTCACGCTCCACTATGCGTTTGTACTCCGCAAACTCCCTGTTTACCTCCTCGAGGTATCTTCTGAAGTCCTCCTGTTCCCGGAGGTATCCCTCCTGCTCCTTCCTCAGAAACTCCTCGAAGCTCTCCTCTCCGAAGGACAGACCTATCAGCAGAATCAGCGCAAGGACGAGCATGAAATCCTCCTGCGGTCAGGAGGGGAGGGAGCCGGAACCTTACTGCGCTCCCTTGAACTCCTTTTCTATCTCCCTCTCCAGCTCCTCGTGAGCCTTCTTAGCCTGATACAGCTGCCAGAGAGCCTGCTCGTTCTTGAAG
>DRNB01000343.1 GCA_011375045.1 Aquifex aeolicus | reverse complement strand
CTCGAGCCGCTTCGTTTACCACCGCATCGAAGGAATGATGCTGAAACAGAACCCGGAGCGCCTCGTAGTTCTCTATGTCCACTCTGAAAAAGCGAAAGCTCCCGTGGGCTTCGAGCCGGGACAGGCGCCACCTCTTGAGGGTGGGATCGTAGTAGTCGTTGAGGTTATCCACACCTACAACCTCGTGTCCTTCCCTCAGCAGTTTCTCAGCAACCTTCCAGCCAATAAATCCGGCGCAGCCTGTAAGCAGGATTCTCATCAGCTTACCCTGAGTAAACCGTAGAGCTATTTTACCGAAAACGAACTCTACCTGTTCTGGCAAGAAGAAGAAGAAGAAGTTTTATTCTTTTCTTTTTATATGTTTTTTTTATTTATTAATTAATTATTTATAGGAGCTTTGGATTTCCTGATTTATCAATAACTTACAAACTTCTATCCACAATCGACTTCCGAATGCAGGAATTTTCAACAACTTACGTGCTTCAGAAATGTTTCGTGTTTTCAATAACTTGAAAGTTTCTCCCGTTAACGCTTCAAAATCTTGGCTATCAAGGCTTTGTGTGTATACGAAATGTTCTCAATTATGAATGACTTATAAATATTCAACGTTTATCCACATTGCGTAGAATTTTCTTAGATATGTCAACAACTTATGCACATAAAGAATGCGCAGCATTATCAATAAGTTATGGTTTTTCCACAGCTGATTGTGGACAAATTGTGGATAAATTGTGGATAACCTGTGGAAAACTTGTGGACGAATTGTAAAATTAAGGTATGTCTGTGAAGGTGCTTGTGGCGGACGATGAGGAGGGGATAAGGGAATCGCTGAAGGATATACTCAGGGAGGAGGGTTACAGGGTAAAAGGTGCGGAGACCCTCGCCGGTGTGGAGCGCCTGATCTCTGAGGAGTTTTTTCATGTGGTGGTTCTCGATGTCTGGATGCCGGATGGGGACGGTATAGAGTTTATCGATACGCTGAAGGAGCTCTCCCCCGATTCTGTGGTCGTTGTCATTACAGGACATGGAAACGTCGAAATGGCTGTAAAGGCTATCAGAAGAGGAGCCTACGATTTCATAGAGAAGCCTTTTTCTGTGGACAGGTTTCTTTTAACCGTTAAACACGCTGCTACGGAAGCTATCGGGCGAAGGTCTTCGGGTGGTGCAGAGGGAAGCGTGGAGCTTATAGGCAACTCTCCCAAGATAAACGAGGTTAAGCGAACCGTTCAGAAGATAGCTCGCAGCAGAGCTCCTGTTCTCATTCTGGGGGAGAGCGGGACGGGTAAGGAGCTTGTCGCCAAGCTGATTCACAGGTACTCCGGCAGGAGGGGGCAGTTTGTCGATATAAACTGCGCTTCGCTTCCGGGAGAGCTGATAGAAGCTGAGCTTTTCGGCTACGAGAAGGGAGCCTTCACGGGAGCCACCCAGCGCAAGAAGGGTAAGTTCGAACTTGCGGACGGGGGAACTCTTTTTCTGGACGAGATAGGGGATATGGACGTGCGGGCGCAGGCTAAGCTGCTGCGTGTTATAGAAACGGGGAGTTTCACGAGGCTCGGGGGCACTCAGAGGATCGAGGTCGATGTGAGGATAGTTTCTGCCTCCAACAAAAACATAACCGACGAGATAAAGGAGGGGAGGTTCAGAGAGGATCTGTTTTACAGAATATCCGTGTTTACCATAGAACTTCCCCCCCTCCGGGAGAGGGGAGAGGATGTTATCCTCCTCGCTGAGCACTTTCTGGAAAAGTTCTGCAGGGAATACAAGAAGGAGCCAAAGCTCCTCTCCGATGAGGCGAAGGAGGTGCTCCTGAAGCACCGCTGGAAGGGAAACGTCAGGGAGCTGAGAAACCTCATGGAGAGGGTCGTTATACTCTGCGACGGTGATGTTGTGAAGCCGGAGCACCTTGGGGTGGGGGAGATCAAACCCTCCAGAGATTACAGCTATATATTCAAACTCCGGAGCCTCAAGGAAGCCAGAAGGGAGTTCGAAAAGGTCTTTATAGAGGAGAAGCTCAGGGAGTTTAACTACGATATAAAGGAAGTTGCCGGTCAGATAGGAACAGATCTCTCCAACCTTTACCGGAAGGTGAAGGCTTACGGTATAAAGATCAAGAACCTGCAAGGTTCATTATAATTCCGGCTGCCACAACCGCAGCCGTTTCCGTTCTGAGGATATGGGGTTTCAGCTTCACGGACAGGAAACCCTTTTCCCTCAGAAGCTCCGCTTCCTTTTCTGTGAAGCCGCCTTCTGGACCAACAACGACGGCAACGTCTTTTACCCCTTCGAGGTTCAGATCCTTCACGTACACCCCCTCATAAAAACTGTCCAGAAGAAGGTTAAGCTCGTGGACAGGTTCTAAATTACTGAGTTCCACCGGTGCAGTTAGCTCCATGGGATAGGCTCTCCCGCACTGCTTCATCGCTTCCCGGATTATCTTCTTCCAGCGCTGGATTCTTCTTTCGATGGCTGAAAGGTTTCTGAAGCTTCTTTCCGTGAGCAGCGGAACAAAGCGGAGGACCCCCAGCTCCACAGATTTCTGAACGATGAAATCTACGGTAGCGATGTGGTGGGTAAGGGACTGATAGAGGGTGAGATCAGGCTGAGGTTGTCTGGGTTCGATAACCTCCAAGATTTCGGCTAACGAAAAATCCCTTTTCTTTTCCCTTAAAACGCATCTGTATATTTTTTCCTCAAAGATTACGCCTATCTCCTCACCGATGTGTATTCTTTTTACCCTGAGGTGTCTGTGTTCTTCGCCGGATATGAGGAAGAACTGCTTCCTTTTCTCTGAAGGAAAGAAGAGGTGCATGGGAGAGGGGCAGAGGCGCCCCGAAAGATGTTACTTTATACCTTCTCTGAGGTCCTTGGCGGGTTTGAAGGCAACCACCTTTCTCGCGGGAATCTGGATCACCTGTCCCGTCCGCGGATTCCTTCCCTTTCTGGCAGCCCTCTTCTTAACGGTAAATATCCCGAGACCGGGAATAGCGATCCTCTCACCCTTCTTGAGAGCTCCCGATATTGCGGACACCGCGGCTTTAAGAGCAGCGTCGGCTTCCTTCTTTGTGATGCCCGCCTGCTTGGCTATCTCCGCGACAAGCTCAGCCTTTGTCATAGCACGACCCTCCCAATAGAATTTAACGCTGATATAGATAATACATAACTCTCCGTGATTTTGCAAGCCTTTTCTTTGTTCTATAATTATCTTTCAGCCATTTTGGAGGGCTGATCCGGAGGTTTGACGAAATGGATTACAAGAACACCCTCAACCTTCCGAGGACGGATTTCCCCATGAAGGCTAACCTCCCCGAGAAGGAGCCGCGTATTTTGGAAAGATGGAGGGGGCTCTATAAAAGGATCAGGGAGGTCAGAAAGGAAAGAAAAACCTTTCTTCTCCACGATGGTCCACCCTACGCTAACGGAAGGATCCACATGGGGCACGCCCTCAACAAGGTGCTCAAGGACGTGATAAACAAATACCATCTGATGAGGGGTATGAACATCCACTACGTACCCGGATGGGACTGCCACGGTCTTCCCATAGAGAGGCAGGTGGAAAAGGAGCTGAAATCGAAGAAGCTGAGAAAGGAGGATCTTCCTAAACCGGAGTTCAGGAAGCTCTGCCGGGATTACGCCGGGAGGTTTGTAAAGATTCAGAGGGATGAGTTCATCCGCCTCGGTGTCCTCGGAGACTGGGAAAACCCCTACCTTACCATGGATCCTTCTTACGAAGCTCAGGAGATAAGGGAGCTGGGAAGGTTCTTCAGAAGGGGACTTGTTTACAGGAGCAAGAAACCCGTTTACTGGTGCATATACGATACTACAGCCGAAGCTGAGGCAGAGGTGGAGTATCAGGAGAGGGAGGATCCCAGTATCTACGTGGGTTTCCCGCTGAAGGATGAGGAGAAAACCTTTCTTGTAATATGGACAACGACCCCCTGGACGCTTCCGGCAAACTTAGCTGTCATGGTAGGGGAGGAGTACTCCTACGTTTACCTCCGGACCGAACGAGGAACCCTCATAGTGGCGGAGGAGCTTGCCTCCAGGTTTATGGAGGAAACCGGTCTGAAGGGTGATGTGGTGAGAAAACTTAAAGGTGCTGACCTTGTGGGCAGGGAGTACCTCCATCCCTTTGTAAGAAAATCTGATTTGGAGGAGACGCTTTCCCCGGAAACGCTCAGGGGTATGTGGAGGGTTTACCCCTCCGAGTTTGTGGAGCTTGGAACAGGAACCGGACTGGTTCACATGGCGCCCGGGCACGGTCAGGAGGACTACCTGATCGGCTCCAGATACGGACTCGAACCCTACTCCCCCCTCGACGACAGGGGAAGGTTCGTGTTCCCCGCCCCTGAGTTTCTGAGGGGGGTAAGGGTGTTCGACGCCAACCATCTGATAGTTAACCTCCTCAAGGAAAAAGGTTTCCTGATCCACCGCTCCGTAGTAAAACACTCCTACCCCCACTGCTGGAGGTGTAAGAACCCTGTAATATTCCGGGCTACCTACCAGTGGTTTATAGGGATGTCGGGAAGCCTCGATGGAGAAACGCTGAGGGAGCGTGCTCTGAAGGAGATAGACGGTGTGGAGTGGATACCTCCTTACGGGAGAAACAGGATCAGGAGCATGGTGGAGAACAGACCCGACTGGTGCATATCCCGTCAGAGATACTGGGGCGTTCCCATCACCGTTTTTTACTGTAGAAACTGCGGAAGCGTAGCTGAGGATCAGGAGATCTTTGAACATGTAGCGTCCCTTGTGGAGAAAAACCCTTCGGGTGCGGACGTATGGTTCGAGAGGGATCCCGGAGAACTTCTGCCGGAGGGATACAGGTGCAAGAGGTGCGGAGGGAACAGTTTTAAAAAGGAGGAGGATATCCTCGACGTGTGGTTCGATTCGGGGTGCTCCCACGCAGCTGTCCTTCGTCCTCTCGGCTACGAAAGGGCGGATATGTATCTCGAAGGTTCCGATCAGCACAGGGGCTGGTTTCAGGCTTCCCTTCTCGAAGCGGTCGGTTCATACGGACACGCTCCTTACAGAGCCGTTCTGACCCACGGCTTTACGGTGGACGAGAAGGGAAGAAAGATGTCCAAATCCCTGGGGAACGTGGTCTCACCTCAGGATATAGTGGATCGCTACGGGGCGGACATCCTCAGGCTCTGGGTCGTTTCCGAGGATTACACGGAGGACGTCAAGCTGGGGGAGTCCATAATCAGGAATCTG
>DRNB01000342.1 GCA_011375045.1 Aquifex aeolicus | reverse complement strand
GGTTCTCGAAATGAGGATGGTCCCTCTCTCGATGCTCTTCGAACGCTTCCCCAAGCTGGCGAGGGATCTGTCAAGGCTCTTGGGGAAGAAGGTCAGGATAGTGATCGAAGGAGGGGACACCAGGCTGGACAAGGTTATAGTGGAGCGCATCGCCGAACCTATGATCCACCTGATAAGGAACGCGGTGGATCATGGCATAGAACCTCCGGAAGAGAGGGAGGCTCTCGGGAAGCCTGTGGAGGGTGAGATAAGGATAAGGGCCTATCAAGAGGGAGGATCTGTGGTTATAGAGGTCTCCGACGACGGAAGGGGCATAGACGTGGAGAAGGTGAGGAGGAAAGCTCTCGAGAAGGGTCTCTACACTCAGGAGGAGCTTTCCCGCATGACGGATGAGGAAGCTCTCCAGATCATCTTTCAGGCGGGTTTTTCCACAAAAGAACAGGCTACCGAGCTTTCCGGCAGAGGGGTGGGTATGGATGTGGTGGCGAGCACAGTTAAGGAGTTCGGAGGGGAGGTTAGCGTTACAACCCAGAAGTCCTTGGGAACAACGGTCAGACTCGTCCTGCCCCTGACCCTTGCCATAAGAAAGATGCTCCTCGTCAGAATAGGAGAGGTTACCTTCGGTGTTCCCGCCGAGGACGTGGGGGAGGTGCTCAGGGTAAAGCGGGAGGAGATCAAAACCTTGAACGGACTGAGGGTCGTCTATCACAGGGGGAGGATACTCGAACTCGACTTTGTAGGGGACAGGCTCGGCATAGGGAGCGACTCCAACGGTGCGGTAACGCTTCTGGTGGACAACAGCGTCAGCAGAGCTGTGGTTGTCGACGAGGTGATAAGCACCATAGATACGGTGATCAAACCCATTCCCAGCCTGCTCCAGACCGCCGAGGAGATCAGCGGTATAACCATCCTCGGGGATGGGAGCATAGTTTACGTTCTGGAAACCCTCAGATGAACGGGAGGTCGGGATGAAAAAGATCAGGGTTCTCGTGGTGGACGATTCTGCCTTCATGAGAAAAGCTCTCAGAGAGATCCTCGAGTCAGACCCCGAGATAGAGGTGATCGACACAGCCCGGAACGGCAAGGAAGCGCTGGAGAAGATAGCCTCCGGCAGACCCGACGTTGTAACCCTCGACATAAACATGCCCGTCATGGACGGCAGAACAGCCCTCGCCCGCATAATGGAGGAAAATCCGCTTCCCGTGGTGGTGGTCTCCTCCCTAACCAAGGAGGAGGCTCCGATCACCATGGAGCTTCTCGACATGGGCGCCTTCGACTACGTTCCCAAACCTTCGGGGACTGTTTCCCTCGACATACACAAGGTAGCCGGCGAGATAGTGGAGAAGGTGAAAGCCGCCTACAGATACCGCTACCGGGTAACCCGACGGAAGCCTCTTCGCAGGGAACTCAGAACCCCCCACAAACCTGAGGGGAGAAAAACGGCAAGGTTCGTGGTAGCCATCGGCATATCCACGGGAGGACCCGCAACGCTTATAGACATACTGCAGGAGTGCGAGGCGGACGAGGAGAGCGCCTATCTGGTAGTTCAGCACATGCCTCCACAGTTTACCCCTTCCCTCGCCCTGAGGCTTTCCGAATACACGCCCATCAGGTTTCACCACGCTTCCC
>DRNB01000341.1 GCA_011375045.1 Aquifex aeolicus | reverse complement strand
TTCTATCTCCTGAAGGCTACGGGATCTCTCCCCCTGAGCAAATATCCGCTTTCTCATGCAGAACCGGCAGTAAACGGCGCAGACGCTGGTAACGACCAGAAGCACCCTGTCGGGGTATCTGTGCGTCAGTCCCGGGATGTCCCCTTCCTCCCGGAAGGGATCGGGATCGCCGGCGGACTGGATCTTTTCATCGACCTCCTCCACTCTGGGTATAGCCTGCCTCCTTACGGGATCCTCCGGATCCTCCGGATCCATGAGGGACAGATAGTAGGGTGTTATAGCCGTTGGATAAACTCCGCGGGTAGCCTCCAGACCCCTTTCCTCCTCGGGCGTGAGTCTGAGCAGCGTCCGCAGAGCCTCCGGATCCTTTATCCTGTTTTTAATCTGATAGCTGTAGCTGAGCCACTCCCTTCGGGTTGCCTTCAGGATGCGCATGGGATAATTTTAAGGGTCTGTGGTGAAAGGGAGGGGCTGGTTTACACCAACCCCCCTACTGCCGAAGCTCCCCTCCCGCTTCGCTTTCTCACAACCGGCTTCCTTTAAGGTATGCTTCTCTGGGGAATATCATATGATATTTATCATATACATCTCTCCTCTGTCCCCGAAACTTTCCGGAAACCTATAATAAATAGAGGTAATGGAGATCCAGCTTCTCGTAGTGCTCATAATAGCCTTCATAGTCCTCGGTCCCGAGAGGATGATAGACCTGGCGGTCAAGCTGGGGGAGGCGACGAGGAAGATCAGGGAGGTGTGGGACGAGGTCAGAATGCAGGCTTACATGGAGGAGGTTAACCGGAAGATAATGGAGGAAGAGGAGGAAGGGGACGAACCTCTCCCCGACGTAGGGGACGAGGATTATAATGAAGATTACCTTGAAGAGCGTTCAGAAAGATCCAGATCTCCAGAGGGAAAACCGCGGAATGGGCGCAGAAGGAGATCAGCTCCCGACGATGCCCCTGACAGAACATCTGAGGGAGCTGAGGGTAAGACTGATTAGATCCATCTTAGCCTTCCTGATAATGGCGGGAGGCTCCTTTTACTTTGCCAAGTACGTTTTTGAATTCCTCAAGAACCCTGTGATGAGGTCCTATCCGGAGGTGGAGCTCATAACCCTGTCCCCCACAGAACCTCTCTTTATCCTCATAAAGATCTCCCTCACCGTAGGTCTGATACTTGCCTCACCGGTAATCCTCTTCGAAATCTGGCGTTTCGTGGAGCCCGCTCTCTACCCCAACGAAAAGAAGCTCTTTGTTCCCCTTCTCCTCTCCTCGATAACCCTGTTCGTTGCGGGAGGTGTCTTCTCCTACCTTGTGGTTCTGCCCCTCGCCCTGAAGTTCCTTCTGGGACTGGGTTTCTCCCAGCTGGCGGCTACCCCCTATCTCTCCGTAAACCTTTACATCAGCTTCGTCCTGAAGATGATCGTAGCCTTCGGGATAGCCTTCGAGATGCCCATCTTCCTCTACATGCTCCAGAGAGCGGGGGTTGTAACGGAGAAGCAGCTCAGAAGGTTCAGACGCTACTTTATTGTGGTTGCCTTCCTTGTGGGAGCCCTCATAGCGCCCGATGTAGCCACTCAGGTGCTCATGGCGGTCCCCCTGCTGATCCTCTACGAGGTCTCCATCCTACTCGGCAAGACCGCCCGCAGAGCAAAGGAGCGGGAGGATTAAATTTTTCCAGCCTTGCAAAGAACTTTTAAAGCGGGGGGTAAGTCCATGATAGACAGGCTTCTTTAAGCGGCTGATCCCCCGCGATGGACTCCAGAATAGATTAGGGTCATGGAGGGTGTAAAGATAAGAGCTTTCATCTCCCGTCTGGAGAAGATCGATAGATCCCTCCTGACCCTCCTGACCCGTTTCCGGATAGAGGAGAGAGAGGGAAAGATCAGGCTCCTGACGGAGGACCCCTCGGCGGTGGACCGCATGAGAACCTTTCTGTCCACCCTCCACAGGGAAGCCCTCGGGGACGTGGAGCTCGTCCTCGAAGAGGAGGAGGGAAGGGAGGGTCCGGCTCCGGATCGGATTGTGGAGGGTCTCTCGAGCAGATACTCCTTCGAAAACTTCGTGGTGGGTGAGGGAAACAGACTCGCCTACGAGGTTTCCCTGAGCGTGGCTCGCAACCCCGGAGGTCTCTACAACCCCCTCTTCCTTTACGGAAAGGTCGGCTTGGGGAAGACCCACCTCCTTCAGGCTATCGGCAACTTCTGTGCGTCCCGCGGTATGTCGGTGGTTTACAGATCCGCCACGGACTTTTCGGAGGAGATGGTGGAGCACATAAAGGGTGGCAGGATCAGGGAGTTCAGGGAAAGATACAGGTCCGTGGATCTCCTCCTCCTCGATGACGTTCAGTTCCTTTCGGGTAAGAGCAGAACTCAGGATGAGTTCTTCAACATATTCAACTACATGTACCTGCGGGAAAAACAGATCGTTCTGGCTTCGGACAGACACCCCAGGGAGCTCAGGGACGTGTCCGACAGGCTGGTGAGCAGGTTCGAGGGTGGTGTGGTGGTGGAGATAAGCCTCGATGAGCTGACGAAGCTCGAGATCATCAGGAAAAAGCTGGAGGAGCTGAAGCTCGAGGTTCAGGACAGGATAGTGGAGCTTCTGATGAGGAGCACCTCCGACAACGTCAGGGAGATAGAGGGAGCGGTCAGGGGGGTGAAGCTGAAGGGAGCCTCGTATCTCAGGGACAGGGGGGAGAAGAAGGGGGACCTCGAGAAGGTGGTGGCTCACGTGGCGCTTCACTTCGGTCTGAGGGTGGAGGATCTGATGGGGGACAGCAGATCCAGAAGGATAAACAGAGCAAGGCAGATAGCCATGTATCTGTGCCGGAAGCTCACCGCCTCCTCCCTCACGGAGATAGCCCGGGTGCTCAACAGGAGGGATCACTCCACCGTGCTCCACGGTATAAGGAGGATAGAGCAGGAGAGGCGGAGGGACAGGAAGCTGAACCACATCCTCAGTTTTCTGGAAAGCCACATAGGTGCGAGGCTATGAGCCTCCGCCGGGGTAAGTTCGGTTAAAATAGATGCCATGTACTCCATCAGGATGGCGGAGTCCGTTACCGAAGGACACCCCGATAAGATAGCGGATCAGATAGCCGACGCTCTGCTGGACGAGTTCCTGAAAAAGGATCCCTACAGCAAGGTCTCCCTCGAGATCCTCGTTACCACCGGGCTGGTCATGGTGGGTGGAGAGCTTTCCACGGACGGCTTTGTGGACATCCCCAGGGTGGTCAGGGGTGTCGTCAAGGACATAGGCTACACAAAGCCCGAGCTCGGCTTCGATGCGGACACCTGTGCGGTCATAACCTCATTGGACGAACAGAGCCCCGAGATAGCCCTCGGTGTTTCCCGGGAGGGTGCGGGGGACACCGCCATAGTGGTCGGCTACGCGGTCAGGGAGGCGGACAACCTTATGCCCTGGCCCATAACCGTCGCCCACAGGATAACCCGGAAGGCTTCCGAGCTGAGGAAGACAGGCAGGTATCCCTTTCTGAGACCCGACGGTAAGGTGCTCGTGAGCATGGCTTACGAGGACGGCAGACCCCAGCACATAAGGGACATAGTCGTTTACCTTCACCACGATCCGGAGGTGTCGGTTCAGGAGCTGAGCGAGCTTGTGATGGAGGAGATAGTGAGGAGGGAGATCCCTCCGGAGCTCATGGGGGAGGAGACGAAGGTTCAGGTCAACCCCTCCGGCAGGTTCGTTATTGGGGGTCCCGTCGCGGACACGGGACTGACGGGTAGGAAGATAGTTTCCGACGCTTACGGAGACATAGGTTTCTCGGGGGGAAGCGCCTTCTCGGGAAAGGACCCCACAAAGACGGACCGTTCGGGATCCTACATGGCGCGGATGATAGCCAAGCACGTGGTTGCGGCGGATCTGGCGGACAGGTGCGTTGTCCAGATAGGCTACGCCTTCGGTCTGACCGAGCCCATCGCCTTCGACATAGAGACCTTCGGAACCGAGAAGGTTTCCAAGGAGCGCATAGAGGAGGCGGTGCGCAGGATCTTCCCCCTCAGACCCGCGGAGATAATAGAGTTTCTCAATCTGAGGAAGCCCCTCTACAGACAGACGGCAGCTTACGGACACTTCGGCAGGGAGGGTTTCCCCTGGGAGGAGCTCTCCCGGTTAGAACAGCTCAAAGAACTCCTTTAGGTTCACCCTTGTGAATTCCTCTGGTCCCGTGTAGATCCTCACGTCCTCCTCGTCCCTTATGAGAACAACCCTTCTGTAGCCCTCCGAAAAGGCGTACTCGAGGGACTGCCGGATCCCCCTCCTCACGATGTCCCTTCCCACCCTGTAGCCCTTCCCCCTCAGGAGGGAGGCTACCCTGAAGCCGAACCTCTTGCCCTCCGAAAGATCGAGGAGGAAGAAGTCCTTTTCCTCCACGCCGGCGCTCAGGAGGTTCATCGCAAGGTCTATGTAAACCGTTCCCCCT
>DRNB01000340.1 GCA_011375045.1 Aquifex aeolicus | reverse complement strand
TCGACAGGATCGACGCGGTCGTGGTTAACACCAAGATGCCCCCCAACGATCTGCTTCAGAGGTACCTGAAGGAGGGACAGGAGCCCGTGGTTCCCGACGTGGGAAGTATAGCCCGGCAGAACATCGCCGTTTACGCGGAGGATCTCATAGGGGATCAGAACAGCTACGTTAGACACGACCCCCACAAGCTCACCACCCTCATCATGAAGATCGCAAAGAATGAGACACGTCCTTGAGTTCGACACCTCACTCCTCCCTCAGGAGGAAGCGCAGGTTGTAGTGTGCGGAAGCGGTATAGGGGGACTTACCTGTGCCATAGTTCTGAAGGAGCTCGGTCTATCACCCCTCCTGCTCACCAGAGGTGTGGGAAACACCTACTACTCTCAGGGGGGGATAGCGGGTGCCGTCCATCCCGCGGACAGCCCCTACGCCCACTTCCTCGACACCCTCAAGGCAGGCAGGTTCCTCAACGACGAGCGTGCGGTGGACATCCTCGTGAACGACGGCGTGATGAGGATAGCGGATCTCGAAAGGTGGGGTGTCCGCTTCGACAGAAGGAACGGGGAGTACGACACAACCACGGAGGGGGGACACTCCTTCCCCAGAGTCCTCAAGGTCAGGGATTACACGGGAAGGGAGATATACACCAGACTGCTGCGCAGGGTTCAGGAGCTGGGAATACCCCTCGTTCAGGGGGAGCTTCAGGAGATCCTCGGCGCGGAGAGGGTCGCGGGTCTGATATACCTCAGGGACGGATCCCTCAGACTGCTGAGGACCCCTGCCCTGGTCCTCGCCACGGGTGGAGCAGCCTCCATGTTCCGCCACACCTCGAACCCCCTCAGGGTAAGGGGGGACGGCATAGGCATAGCCTTCAGAGCCGGCGTCCCCATAAAGAACCCCGAGTTCGTTCAGTTTCACCCCACGGTGCTGGAGGGGACAAACCTGCTCATCTCCGAGGCGGTGAGGGGGGAGGGAGCGATTCTCATCGACGAGAAAGGCAACAGGTTCGTGGATGAGCTTCTTCCCCGGGACGTGGTTTCCCGCTCCATATACGGGGTGCTGAAGAGGGGAGGTCGTGTCTTTCTGGATATGAGACCCCTCCTGCGGAGGGGTGTGGATCTGACGGAGCGCTTCCCCACAATAATCAGCTTCCTGAGGGAGAAGGGTATAGATCCCTCAGAGGAGCCCGTCCCCGTCGTGCCCGCCGCCCACTACTACATAGGAGGCGTCC
Source organism: Aquifex aeolicus (assembly GCA_011375045.1). GTDB lineage: Bacteria > Aquificota > Aquificia > Aquificales > Aquificaceae > Hydrogenivirga > Hydrogenivirga aeolica_A. The sequence continues at coordinate 2,029 of DRNB01000340.1, read as the reverse complement.
ATGTGGACACCTTCGGGAGAACCCCCCTCCCCGGACTCTACGCGGTGGGGGAGTGCGCCTGCACAGGGGTTCACGGAGCAAACCGGCTCGCCTCCAACTCCCTCCTCGAAGGGGTGGTCTTCGGCTACAGGACCGCCTACCGGATCTATGTGGACCTTCCCCGGGTGCCCCCAAAGGTGCCCAGAACCGTAAACTCCCCTGAGGGTAAGAAGAAGCCCCCCTTCAGCTTCGAAGCCCTCAGGAACCTCATGTGGGAGTGTGCGGGTCTGGAGAGGAACGAGGAGGGACTCCTGAAGGCAAAGGGAGCGCTTCTCGAGTGGCTGGGGGAGCTGAGGCTATCGGAACCTTCCCCCGGCACCAGACAGCTCTACGACATACTCCTCGTGGCCCTTGCAACGGTCGAGGGAGCCCTGCGCAGAAGGGAGAGCAGGGGGGTTCACCACCGATCCGATTACCCCCACGAGCGCGAAGCCTTCCGGCAGGACACCCTGATCCATGAGTTAGATCATCTTGACAAATAAATCTAAAATAGTAATAATTTTCAACAAGAAATTTCTAATAAGGAGGAGGTCGCGATGACAGAGGTAGTAAGAGTAGGACAGAAGGTTCCCAACTTCGAGATGGAGATCTACGATCCCAAGACGGGGAGCTTCGGCAAGGTGTCCCTCGAAGACTACCTGAAGGAGCGCAAGTGGCTCATACTCTTCTTCTACCCCGCGGACTTTACCTTCGTCTGCCCCACGGAGCTTGCCGATCTGGCGGATCACTACGACGAGCTTGTGGAGCTGGGTGCGGAGGTCATATCCGTTTCGACGGACACCAAGTTCGTTCACCTCGCCTGGCGCAACACGGAGAAGCTCCTGGAGAACGTCAGGTATCCCATGGGTGCGGATCCAACCGGTGCGGTGTCGAGGCTGTTCGGTGTCTATGACGAGAACACCGGACTTGCCCTCAGGGGAACCTTCATAATAAACCCCGACGGGGTTCTTGTGGGTTCGGAGGTTAACTTCTACAACGTCGGCAGAAACGCGGAGGAGCTCGTCAGGAAGATGAAGGCTAACGTTTACCTCATGAGCCATCCCGACGAGGCGTGCCCCGCCAAGTGGGAGCCCGGCAAGAAAACCCTCAAACCCTCCGAGAAGATCGTCGGCAGGGTTCACGAAGCGTTAAAATAATCGGTGATGGGGAAGGATTTTGGGCTGAACTATCAGCCCGATAAGGTTTACGACGTCCTGATCATAGGAGCGGGTCCGGCGGGAACCACCGCCGCGATCTACACGGCGCGAGCCGGACTCAAAACCCTCGTTCTCTTCCGGGCGGAGGCGGACGGTGCCCTGGGCGTTACCCAGCACATAGAGAACTACCCCGGGGTGCCCGGCCCTGTCTCCGGCTACGACCTTTTAAAGATAATGAGGGAGCAGGCGAAAAGGTTCGGAGCGGAGTTTGTGAGGGGTAAGGTGATAGCCACGGATCTATCCGGAGATCCCAAGAAGCTCTACACTATAGACGGCAGAGAGTTCAGGGGGAAGACCGTTATCATCGCTTCGGGAGCCATGGAGAGAGCAAACAAGTTCAAGGGGGAGGAGGAGTTTCTGGGAAGAGGTGTTTCTTACTGCGGTGTGTGCGACGCCGCCTTCTTTCAGGATCAGCCCGTTGCGGTGGTGGGAGAGGACGACTACGGTGTCGAGGAGGCGGAGTTCATAGCCCGCTTCGCCAGCAAAATTTACTTTGTTGTGCCCGGCAGCAAGATAAAAGCTCCTCCGGAGGTTCTGGAGGAGTTTAGCAAACTTCCCAACGTGGAGATCCTCCTCAGACACAGGGTTATGGAGATAACGGGGGACAAGGTGGTGAAGGGTGTAAAGCTCAAAGATGTGGGCAGACAGGAGGAGAAGCTCCTCGAGGTAAGCGGGGTTTTCATCTTCCTCGGGGGAACCAAACCCTCCGTCGACTTCCTGATGGGTCAGGTAGAGATGACCGACGGGGACTGCATTGTGGTTAACGAGGAGATGATGACCTCGGTTCCCGGCGT
>DRNB01000339.1 GCA_011375045.1 Aquifex aeolicus | reverse complement strand
GACGCACAGATACCCCGACAGGGTGCTTCTGGTCGTTACCAGCGTCTGCGCCGTTTACTGCCGGTTCTGCATGAGAAAGCGGATATTTGCTCAGGGGGAGAGATCCCGTAGCCTTCAGGAGATAGAAACTATGCTCCGCTACGTAGCGGAGCATGAGGAGATCAGGGAGGTTCTGATCTCCGGAGGAGATCCCCTCACCCTCAGCAACGACAGACTCGCCCTCCTCCTCGAGAGGATCAGAAGGATAAAGCACGTGGAGCTGATACGCATAGGAACCAGACTGCCCGTAACCGCTCCCCAGAGGTTTTTCGATGAGGAGCTCCTCGACATTCTGGAGAGACACGCACCCCTCTGGATAAGCACCCACTTCAACCATCCGAGGGAGCTGACCGAGCTTTCAGCGGCGGTTGTGGACAGACTCCTCCGCAGAGGCATCCCCGTTGTAAATCAGACCGTCCTCCTGAAGGGGGTAAACGACGATCCCCGGACGATGCTCGAGCTCATGAGGAACCTGCTCAGGATAAAGGTAAAACCTCAGTACCTCTTCCACTGCGATCCCGTCAGGGGGGTCATGCACTTCAGAACGTCCCTCGACACAGGACTGAAGGTGATGGAGTACCTGAGGGGAAGGATCTCGGGTATAGGCATACCCACCTACGCCCTCGATCTGCCCGGCGGAAGAGGGAAGGTTCCCCTTCAGCCCAGCTACATGATAGCGAGACGCGGTAACACCTTCCTCTTCAGGGATCCCCGGGGGGAGCCTGTGGAGCTTACCATCGATGAAGTTCCTTAAGGCAAGGCTGCAGGCTCTTTTCCTCACGCTCCTCGATGCGCTGAGGGAAAATTACTTTTACCACTCAGGAGCCCTCACCTTTCACCTCCTCCTCTCCCTTGCACCGCTCACGGTAGTGCTTCTCAGCTTCGCGGATCTGCTCCCCTTCCTCTCCATCGAGAGGATAGAGTCCGTTGTGGAGAAGCTCTTTCCCCAGCACACCTCGGACATACTCCACGAGGTACTGGAGATCCGCAGGAGGAGAACAGGAACCTCCCTGCTGGCCTTCCTCGTATCCTACGTGTTCTCCGTTGGATTTATAAGAAGCATGGCGAAAGCCCTCTCATCGGTTTCGGAGGGTGTCTTCGGAGAGCGCAGGGAGATCCTTTACTGGCTTCTGATGCCTCTTTTCCTTCTCGGAGGAGCGGTAATTCTCCTCACAGGCTTTGCGCTCAGCCTCTATCTGAAGTTCGTTTTGCCCGGAAGCCACCGCCTCGTGGTGGAGCTTGCCTACGTGCTACCGGGAGCGCTCCTTCTCCTGCTCCTGTATCTGGGGTTTCTCAGGAGGCGCGTATCCCTGTTGCGTCTGATCTGCGTTTCCCTGCTCACCTCCTTCTCCCTGTTTCTCCTCCAGCTCCTGTTTACCCTCTACATCACCCACATCTTCAGGGGAAACTTGCTTTACGGTTCCCTGAGCTCCCTCATAATCTTCCTGATCTGGACGAACCTCGTCTTCCTCCTCTTTCTCTTGGGTGCCCGGCTGATATACAGGCTCGAGAGCAGAGAGACCCCCTCCGGGGGTGTTTCCTGATAAAATAAATCCCTGATTTCTCAGGAGGACGGAGATGGAAAGAAGCTGGAAGGTGGGAACCAGGTATCTGAACGACAGAACAAGGGTCATCGTCATCGGCATAACCGGAAGGGAAGCCTCTCAGGTGGTTTCGGAGACCGAGGCTTTATACCCCGGCATCATCAAGGTGGGTGTTACCCCCGGCAAGGGAGGACAGGAGGTTGCGGGTATCCCCGTTTTCAACACGGTGAGGGAGGCTCTCAGCTCCCCGGAGGGAAGGGAGGTTAACACGGGTCTGATATACGTGCCTCCAGCCTCCGTCAAGGACGCGGTTATCGAGCTGGTGGACGCTGGCATCAGCGTCATTTACATAATCACCGAGCACGTCCCCATAAGGGACACGGTTTACTTCTACCACTACGCTAAGGAGCGGGGTGTTACGATCGTTGGACCTACCTCCCTGGGCTGTATCGTTCCCCGGGTTCCCGCTCGCATAGGAGCCATCGGTGGAAAGAACCCCTCCATAGCTTACAGGGACGGAGGGCTGGTTATACTCAGCAAGTCCGGCGGACTGACCACCACCACCGCTGAGATGTTTATGAGAAGGGGGTGGGGTGTTTATATGGCGCTCGCTCTCGGAGGGGACATAATCTCCTGCACCACCTTTGCGGACGTTCTGGAGGAGATCAAGGACGACCCCTCGGTGAAGGGAGTCATCATTCAGGGCGAGGTGGGCGGAACCTACGAGGAGCAGGCGGCTGAGACCATCCTCAGACTTTACCGGGAGGGCAGGTGGAAGATTCCCGTTGCCGCCTTCGTCGCCGGCAGGTTT
>DRNB01000338.1 GCA_011375045.1 Aquifex aeolicus | reverse complement strand
TCAGGTTGAAGAGGGAGAGGTTCTTGGGGAGGAGTCTCATGACCACGTTCTCCCCGTATGCGGTGGGGACGGTGGAGCTTCTGATGTCGTAGCTCTCGCCGAGGAAGGTGTAGGAGAAGCCTCCGTCCTGAGGGAGCCTCTGCTCTGATATGTCCATCCCGCTGAGGATCTTCACCCGGGAAACTATGGAGGGGTGAAGCTCTCTGGGGAAGGTGTAGTAGTGGTGCAGGACACCGTCTATTCTGTAGAAGACGTGGGAGGCGACCATCTCCGGGGAGATGTGCACGTCGGTCGCTCTGTCCATTATCCCCTGATTGAGAAAGAGGTCGACGAGCTGGGGCACGTTGGGTTCACCCCTCTGCGCCTGACGTATCAGCTCCTCTATGTGCTCCTCTATGGGTTTTGTGAGCTGTTCGTAGTAGATCTCCACGCTCCTGAGGATGCTCTCTCTGTCGGAGACGAAGATCTCCACCTCCATCCCCGTCCGCCTTCTGACCAGATCCAGAATGTTAACGTTGAAGGGATCTGAAACGGCTATCTTCAGCACGCCGTCGTCCACCATCATGGGAAGTATCTCCAGCTGGCGGGCGGTGTTCTTGTCTATCAGCCTGAGGGCTTCCGGGGAGGGGGTGTAGATGTTCAGGTCCACGAACTCCCTGTCCGCCTGATAGGCGATAGCCTGAGCGAGCTCCTGAGGGGAAACGAAGGAGAGGTCCATGAGGATATCACCGAGACTTCCCCCCCTGAGCTTCTGAACCTCCAGGGCGACCTGAAGCTGGTCCTCCGTCAGGAAGCCGAGTTCGACAAGGAGCTCCCCGAGTTTCTTGCGCGCCATCTTACTTGAGCTTGAAGTAGAGGGTGTTCTCCCCTCCGGCGAGGGTGTAGTCGTTCCGGGCTCTTATCCACCCGGAGTTGTAGAGACCGTCGTCGTATTTGAGGTCCACGTCCCGGGCTATGTCGGGGGGCACGCCGTCGAAGGCTATCCAGTGAAAGGTTACCCCCTGAAGGGTTATGTAACCCACCGCCACCGGACCGCCGAACACGTTGGTGGGGTTCTCCCTGCCTCTGCCGGCTATCAGCTCCGCGAGGCGCAGGTGCTGCCAAACCTTGCACTCCTCCGTGTTCGTGGCGTCCGTGCAGTTGAAGTTCAGGGCGCCGGGGTTAGCCGTTTCTATTCTGCCGTCCCCGTCCCCGTTGTAGAGGGGATCGACCCCCCACCTCTGGGAGACCCTGTTGTCGTCTCCGGGAAGCTTGCCGTACCTGTCGTGGTATGAGTAGAGGGTAGCCACGAGCTCCAGATACATCCTGTAGGTTCTCTTTATCTGGGCGTTCCGGATAAGCTCCTGTCCCTTGAGGATGAAGCCTATGATTATCCCGATGATAACCAGAACGATGGCGAGCTCGACGAGCGTGAAGCCATCCCGTTTCCCCATTATCTATCTCTTGGAGTCGAAGTAGTAAACGAGGGCTCTGCTGGTTCCGGCTGTGCAGGTGGCGGCTGTCGGAGCCGTGTTGTAAACCGCCTCCCACTGGTCGACGTTTATGGTGTTGGGAGCGGTGTTGACGCATATCACCTGTCCTGTGGATCCGTCGGCGGTGCCGTCTATGGAGGTGTCGAAGGCTTCCACGAAGAGAAGCTCGTCCTGATTGAAGGCGTTACAGGCGCTGTCCTTGCACAGGATCATCACGTTCTTGCCGGCGTCCGCTCCACCGTCGGTTCCAAAGAAGACGTAAAAGGTATAGGAGCCTGTGTTTATGGTGTTACCTCCGGCGGGCGCTCCTCCCGCCGCGCAGTCGAAGTCTGTGCCCGGAGTTCCCGTGTAGGGAGGGTTGGCGAAGTTAGCGTTCACTATGTCCTGACAGACGTTCCCGTCCCCTATCTTGCCGTCCCTGTCGCTGTCTCCGGGGAAGCCTCCCTTTCTATCGAAGTAAATCCACACCGTCGTCTCCCAGTGTCTGTTCTTGTTGACAAAGCTCTTCGCCCTCGCGTTCTGAATGAGATCCTGCCCCTTGAGAACCATCCCTATGATTATTCCGATGATAACGAGGACTATCGCCAGCTCTATGAGCGTGAAACCCCTCTCGCTCCTCATTCCATTCACCTCCGGAGTTCCTTGCGCTTTCTATATCGGCATCGGAGGTAAATTTTTCAGCGCAGCGGGCGTTTATTACTCATAGGGTTATGGGGAAAAGGGCGGGTGTCTATGTCTCCGAAAAACTGGTGAGAACAGTTTTCCTGGAGGGCGGGCGCTGGGGATACACCCTGAAAGAGGTGGCTGAGGGGCTTCCCTCCGCCGGGAAGCTGTCAGATTACAGCGTGCATTTAGCCTTTCTGCACACGGAGGTGGTTCTGGAAACAATTGAGATGCCCCCTGTGAAGGATGAGCGAACGAGGGAGATACTCCTGAAGAAGCACCTTTCGGAAGCTGTGGGGGTCTCTGGGGATCTGCTCGTAACCTACAGGGAAATCGGATCCGGTGCTGAAGGCGTCCGCTACCGTATCTTCGGGATACCCTCCGAGCTTTACCACAGGAACCCCCTTGTGCCCGAGTGGCTGAGGAAAAAGCTCGATCTATTCACCCTTCCCCAGTTTGCCGTAGCCCGGATCTCCGGCGAGCTGTTCCCCGACGAGACGGTGTTCCACGTCTATGCGGACGAGTCGGCGCTTCTGATGGTGGTGAGCAGGGGTGAGGAGGTTATATACCTCCGGAGCCTCCCCGTTCCCCCCTACGCTGTGGATGAGGACTTCCTCTCCTTTCTCCGGGAAAACGTGAGCATGACCTACCTCTTCGTTGTTCAGCGTCAGAGCACCCCCGTGGACGTGGTTCTGCTGAGCGGAAAAGCCTGCGAGGAGAAGCTCGCGGAGGATCTCACGGGTGCGGTGTCAGCCGGCATCGCTGCGCCTGTGGTTCCTCCCCTCCTTGGCAGGGTTTCTCCGGAGATCTTCCACCGCTATCTTCCCGCCCTCGGAGCGGCTCTTACGGAGGCTTACGACTTCTCCCCTCCTGAGGTAAGGGAGAGGAGGAGATCCGAGCGCTTCCTGAAGAGGGTAACGGTTCTTCTCTTCCTCCTTCTCCTTCTGTGCGTTGCGGGTGTGGGTTTCAGGATCTACACCCTGATGGGGGAGATGAAAACCCTCAGGGAGCTCAGGACAGCGGTGGTAAGAAGATCCGCGGATCTCCTCGCGGATCCCATGCTCAGGGAAGGCTTCTTTTCCTACTATCTGAACTACGTGAACCTTCTGAACGAGACCCGGCGCAGGAACCCCCTGAATCTGCTGAACGTTTCCCGGGAGCTCGTCAGCCAGGAGGGTGTCAGGAAGTGCGTGTTCGGACGCAGGGATAACAGGCTGGTTCTTTTCCTGAAGATAGAACGTAAGTTTCCAAAGCTCTCGGAGCTTGTTTTCTTCAGGGAGAAGATCCTCAGCAGTTTGAGGGAGATCGAAGGCTCCGGCGTGAGCCACAGGATCCAGAGGGAGCTGAGGGATCTGAAGGAGAACCGTCTGAGCATGGAGATACTTCTGGAGAGGAGCCTATGAGGCTGAGGATACTCCTTGTCTTTCTGACCTCGTTCCTGCTCTCCTGGACCTTCTTCACCTACCTGAAGCTGGCGGATCTGACGGCGGTGCTGGAGGAGGAGAGAGGCAGACTCCTCAGGATGAACAGGGAGCTGTCCTTCAGAAGGGAGCAG
>DRNB01000337.1 GCA_011375045.1 Aquifex aeolicus | reverse complement strand
CTTGAGAAGCTTAAAGGTATAAGGAGAAGGATAAGGGTAAGCAAACAAAACAGACGATGGATACACAGCTGGAACTTTGCTCAGCTCCGGAGGTTGATAGAGTATAAGGCACAGGCAAAGGGGATAAGGGTGGTCTATGTGGATGCACGCTATACCTCTCAGAAGTGCAGCAGGTGCGGGCACATATCCAGAAAGAACAGGAAGGGCCAGGCGCACTTTGTATGTGAGAGGTGTGGCTATCAGCTCAACGCGGATCTTAACGCCAGCAGGAACATAGTTAGGGACTATCTGGCTTTCCTTGAAGGGAAGTCGGGGCACGGAGAGGCAGAACCCTCCGTGTGGGGCGCTGTCAACCGTCCCTATGTGGGGAGCGTTGGCTGTGCTATGCATGGCTAACCTCACCTACAAGCCCCTTCCGTCAGGGAGGAGTGGTTGACCCGGCGATTTTATATAATCTCTCCCTATGAACGCCCTCGCTATGATCTTCTTCGCCTTTTCAGCCTACGCGATAGGCTATCTGTTTTACTCCCGCTACCTCTCCGAGAAGGTGTTCTGCCTCGATGACAGCAGAAAAACGCCCGCCCACGAACTCAGGGACGATGTGGATTACGTTCCAACGAACAGGTGGATACTCCTGGGACATCACTTCACCTCCATAACGGGCGCCGGACCTATAGTGGGTCCCGCCATAGCGGTGATATGGGGGTGGTTGCCCGCCCTCCTGTGGGTCGTCTTAGGTGCTGTTGTTATAGGGGCGGTTCACGACTTCTCCGCTCTGGTTACCTCGATCAGGCACAGGGGCAGATCCGTGGGAACAATCCTCGGGGATTACGCCGGCGAACGAGCGAGGGTTATCTTCCTGCTTCTGATCCTCGCCCTCGCTATCCTCGTAAACGCGGTTTTTGCCTACGTGATAGCCCTGCTCTTTACAAAGTTCCCCTCCAGCGTGATCCCCGCCTGGTCCATAGTTCCTCTTGCGGTGGCTTTCGGATACAGCGTTTACAGGTTCAGGGTAAATTTTCTGATTCCCACCCTGCTGTTTCTGGGTATCCTCTACCTCGCGGTTTTTCTGGGAGCACGCTATCCTGTTTCCCTAAAACCTCTCTCGGGAGCCCTGGGCATCGATCCCATAATGTTCTGGATCGTTGTGCTTTTCATTTACACTTTCTTTGCCTCCTCCCTTCCGGTCTGGCTTCTCCTCCAACCCCGGGATTTTCTGAACGGTCTCCAGCTCCTTATACTGCTTTTCCTCGTGTATGCAGGCGCGGTGGTAGCCAACCCTGAGGTGAAGGCTCCCCTGATAAATCTGAGTCCTGAGGGAGCACCCCCCATAGTTCCCTTTCTCTTTATTACTATAGCCTGCGGTGCTCTGAGCGGATTCCACGCTCTCGTATCCTCCGGAACGACCTCCAAACAGCTCGCCCGAGAGAGCGATGCCCGAACAGTAGGTTACCTGGGCTTCCTTGGTGAGAGCTCCCTTGCAGTTGCGGTGGTAATTGCCTGCACCGCCGGTCTGGGGATGGTGTCAGCTCAGCGGTTCTCCGAGCTTTACAGTTCCTGGGAATCTATAAAGGTGTCCCCTGTGCCGGCCGTTGTGGAGGGAGGATCCGCCCTTATCTCCTCCCTCGGTGTGGGTCCCGAGCTTGCAGAAACCCTCATAGCCACGTTCATCGTTCTGTTTGCGGCTACAACGATGGATACAAGTGTCAGAATACAGAGATACATAATCAACGAGCTGGCGCAGATTTACAGCATCTCCGCTCTTAAAAATCCCTGGACGGCTTCCGCCGGAGCTGTCCTCAGCTCCATGCTTCTGGTGCTGGCAAAGGAGGGGGGCAAGGGAGGTTTTCTGTTCTGGCCCATCTTCGGAGCGGCAAACCAGCTCCTTGCGGGACTTGCCCTTCTGGTAGCTTTCCTTTACCTGCGCAGGGAAGGCAGACCCACGCTTCCCGTCCTTCTGCCCCTCATCTTCGTCCTCGTGATTACCTCCCTCGCCATGGTGCTGAATGCCCTGAACAACTTTCTGGCGGGGGATTTCCTCCTCGCAGGGGTTAGCACACTGATCCTCATCCTCGAGGTAGCGGTTATACTCGAATCGATCAGGGCGATCAGGTCGCAGGTGGAGAAGCGTGAATCCCGGCGATATACTTAGGGAGATTTACAGACTTAAGATAGGTCAGGGTTTCAGCAGATCCGCGGAGGAGCTGGAGGGCTTCTTTCTCCTTCTCGTGTTCTCCGAATTTTACGGACTCCCCAATCCCCTTGGACTGTATCTCCTCGAAGCTTACCCTCTGCTGATGGAGGAGTTCCACCGGTGGCATCTGAGGATGGGGATGCGGAGCTCTCCTTTGGAGTGGATAAGATGTTGCTGAGAGGTTATATTAATCTTATTCTGATATACCAGAGGAGGAGCGGATCGATGGGTGCCCAAATGCCGCCTGCCGGGTCCGTGGGCGCCCTGAAGAGGCGGGGTACAAGTAGCCCGGCACCTGAGTGCCGAAGCTCAGGTAATCGGGATGGGTGATGCCTTTTATCGGTAACATATCCCTGCCGGAGATTCTTGTAATCCTCCTGATAGTCTTTGTTCTCTTCGGCGCTTCCCGTCTTCCGGAGGCGGGAAAGGCTCTCGGAGCGGGTATAAGGAACTTCAAGAAGGCTCTCTCCGGGGAGATCGAAGAGGAGAAGAACATCAAGGAGGTAAAGGCGGAGGACGTTGAGGAGGACAAGAAGGAGTCGGCGAAGACAGGTTAACCGGCGATGACCCTGTTCTTGCCCTCACGTTTGGCGGTGTAGAGGTTTTCATCGGCTCTCGCTATAAGATCTTCTACCCCGTCCCCTTCCCTGAACTCTGTAACCCCAACGCTGACGCTTACACTGCCCACGGGTTCGAAGTAAGTCTTCTCCGTTGAGAAGCGCAGCCGCTCCACCACCTTTACGGCTGTGCTGAAGTCCGTGTCGGGCATTATGATCATGAACTCCTCCCCACCGAAACGTCCGACGATATCGGTAGATCTCAGATTCCTCCTTATCAGGGCTGCGAGTTCGCTCAGGACAAGGTCGCCTACAAGGTGTCCGTAGGTGTCGTTGATGTGCTTGAAGTCGTCCAGATCGAGGAGGGCAAGGGCGAGAGGTCTTCTGTGCCTGCGGGCGCGCTCGATCTCGTGCTCCAGCATCTCCACCAGCGCTCTCCGGTTCGGCAGTCCCGTCAGCTCGTCCGTG
>DRNB01000336.1 GCA_011375045.1 Aquifex aeolicus | reverse complement strand
GGAGCTGATCCCCAGACTATGGCGCTTATGAGGGAAAGGTCCTTCGTCGTATGGCTCAGGGTCTCCTTCGAGGAGTTCAAGAAAAGGTGCGCCTCCGGTGAAGAAAGACCCCTCCTCCGGAGGGGTGATGAGGAGCTACGGGATCTGCTCCGCCGGCGGGAAAGGGTTTACAGATCCGCCCATCTTACCCTGACCCCCACCGATCCCGAGCGAACCGCGGATAAGATAATCGAAGCCTGGGAGTCCCTCCGCAGGCGCTAAGCTCTGTCGTCCAGAACCTCGAGACACGGGAGGGAGTTTCCCTTGAGCAGTTCGAGGAAGGCACCTCCTCCCGTCGATACGAAGTCTATGGCGTTGTAAACACCCGCCCTGTGGATGGCGTGGTCCGTATCCCCCCCGCCCGCTATGGTGAGGGCGGAGGATTCGGCTATCATCCTTGCGGTTTCGAAGGTGCCGTTCTTGAACCTGTCGAGCTCGAAGACCCCCATCGGACCGTTCCAGATTATCGTCTGAGCGTCGCCTATTATTTCCCTGAGCAGTTCGAGGGACACGTGCCCTATATCGAGACCCATCCAACCCTGAGGGATCTCCTGCCAGGGCACCACCCGGGTGGGTGTATTCTCCGAAACCTCCCTGCCTATGACAAAATCGACGGGGAGGTATAACTTCACAGCCCTGCTCTTCGCGGTTTCCAGTATGTCCCGGGCTGTGGGCACAAGCTCCTCCTCCACAAGGGAGCTTCCCACGCTGTAGCCCATGGACCTCAGAAAGGTGAAAGCCATGGCGCCCCCCACGAACAGCTTGTCCACCCTCTCCAAAAGGTTTTTAACTATCCCCAGCTTCGTGGAAACCTTTGCTCCCCCGAGCACACCAACCACAGGCCTCTGGGGATTCACCATGGCACGCTTGAAGTAATTGATCTCCTTTTCCAGAAGGAAGCCCATAACCGCAGGTTTGAGAAATTTAGGAACGAGGTAAACGGAGGCGTGCTTCCTGTGGCAGGTCCCAAAGGCATCTCCCACAAAGACCTCCCCCAAGCGCGCCAGCCTGCGGGCGAAGTTCTCGTCCCCCTCCGTTTCCTCCCTGTGAAACCGCAGGTTCTCTAAGAGCAGGATCTCCCCTTCCCTCAACTCCGCCACCGCTCTCTCCACAGATTCCCCCACACAGTCCTCCGCCAGCTTCACCTCCCTGCCGACGAATCGGGAGAGCCTCTTGGCGACCGGAGCGAGGGAGAGCCGGGGGTCCCTCCCCTTGGGTCTGTCGAGGTGGGACATGAGTATTATCCGCGCCCGGGCATCGAGAAGGTACTCTATGGTGGGCAAACTCGCCCGGATGCGGGTGTCATCGACGATGTTTCCCTGCTCATCGAGGGGAACGTTGAAATCGACCCTGACGAGAACCCTCTTCCCCTTAACGTCGAGATCCCTCAGAGTCTTCTTCTCCTTCATCCTTGCCTCCCTGAGAGCCGGGAAGATTTTACCATAAGGATATTAGCCTGACCTTATAATACTCTCTACTATGGGCTTTTACCTTCTGCCCTGGAGCAGAAAGCAGTCCTCGGTGAGCACCCTCAGCGCTGATCTGCGGGAGGTGTGGAGCGGACACACCTTTGCGGAGCTGAACCCCCTGCGCGAGAGGCTCATCGAGCACTTCGGGCTGACCACCTCACCCCTCGCTCCCGCCTGGAGGAGATACAGCGGAAGGTTCTGGGAGGAGCTGAGCGTCTGGGCGCTCCCCGGCCGGGTCCGGGAGGAGATAGAACGTCGGGGTATCCTCTTCTCCCCCCTGTTTGGCCTGCTCTCGGCGGGAGACCCCGTTCCCCGATACAGCCTGCGCTGGGAGGACGGATGCGGTGGGGTGAGCCTCAGGAGCCTCTGGAAGCTGGCGCTGAGACCTGTTCTGTGCGATCTCTTCGACTCCACGGTGCTTTACGACTTCCTCTCCAGCCGGGACCACAGGCTCCTCTTCGTTCCCCAGAACACCCTCCGGGTGTCCTTCCTCTTCTACAAGGGGGACAGAAGGGTTCTGAACGACCTCCCCCACAGAGCCTACACCCTCAGGTTTCTGGTGGAGCGCTCCCTCGATATCCACAGCCTCGACAGGATAAACTTTCTGGACTACAGCGTGTCCGAGGTAAGGGAGCGCGGGCGGGAGCTGGTGGTGGTTCTCCGGGGAGGAGGAGCTTACCTGTGAAGGTCTCCGTGGTTATACCGGCTTACAACGAGGAGGAGAACCTTCCCGTCCTCTATGAAAGGCTGAAGGCTGTTCTGGATAGGCTGGAGGGGGACTACGAGATCCTTTTTGTGGACGACGGGAGCACGGACGGGAGCTTCGAGGTGCTGAGGGATCTCGCCCGGCGGGACGGGAGGGTCAGGGTCATCCGCTTTCGCAGGAACTACGGTCAGACCGCCGCCATGTACGCGGGTTTCGAGCACGCCACGGGGGACGTCATCGTAACCATGGACGCCGACCTTCAGAACGATCCCGAGGACATACCCCGGCTCCTGAGGAAGCTGGAGGAGGGTTACGATATAGTCAGCGGGTGGAGAAAGGATCGGAAGGATCCCTTCCTCTCCAGAAGGCTCCCCTCCAAGATAGCCAACTGGATAATATCCAAGGTTACGGGTGTGGAGCTCCACGACTACGGCTGCACCCTGAAGGCTTACAGGTCGGAGATAGCGAAGAGATACAGGCTCTACGGGGACATGCACAGGTTCCTCCCCGCTCTTGCCCGGAGGTTCGGTGCCAGGGTTACGGAGATCCCCGTGAGGCACCATCCGCGTCTCTACGGACGCTCCAAATACGGGATCGGCAGGACGGTCAGGGTTATCCTGGACATATTCCTCGTGAAGTTTCTCAACGAGTACATCACAAAACCCCTCTACGTCTTCGGGGGTATAGGTTTCCTGCTTCTGACGGCGGGTATCCTGATAGAACTCTACCTCACCCTCCTCAAGATCTTCACGGGAGCGGACATAGGGGGAAGACCCCTCCTCATCCTCGGAGTTCTCCTGATACTGGCGGGGATTCAGCTCCTCTCCACGGGCATCATCGCCGAGCTTATCGTCAGAACCTACTACGAATCGCGGGGTGAGAAGCCTTACGTGATAGAGGAAAAGCTGAACTTCGGGGAGTGAACCTGTCAGGGGAAACCCCCGTTTTCCGTTAAAATTCCGGTAAGGAGGAGGGTTAGAGGGTGGAGTTTCTCACCAGCGACGAGATACTGGTCAGGATAAAGGAGCTGGTTCAGGACGCCCGGGAGAGCGTGAGGATAGCCTCCGCCTGGATAAAGGGGCGCAGCTTCGAAGAGATCCTCGACGCCGTGGGAGACAGGGATGTCTCTCTGGAGATAGTTCTGAGGGCTTCGGAGCTTCAGGACCTCCTCATCACCGACGACAGGGTCTTCAGAAAGATAAAGGAGGTCGGGGGAAAGGTCTATCTGTGCAGCAGGCTTCACGCCAAGTTTATCGTCGTCGACGGGTGCAGGGCGGTCGTGGGATCCGCCAACTTCACGGACGCAGGTCTCTCGGACCTCTCGAGCGGTAACATAGAGGCGGGCGTTTTCTACGACTCCTCGGACGGAGACGAGCAGGTAGGCAAGCTGATAGCCTACTTTGAAAAGGTCAAAAGGGAGCACTCGGGGGAGTTCGGAAGCGATCTGCTGGGCTTTACCCTGAACCCCGTTAAACCCCAGTCCTGCGAGTTCATCCTCATCGACGAGGACGTTAGCCTCCAGTCCTACGTGGAGGTGCGCCTGCCTGAGGGGAAGGTCCTTGCGAGGGTAACGAGCCTGTTCGCCTACGATATGGGTTTCTTCGCAAACCCCTTCACCTCTAAAGAGTCCATGGTCTTCGCACCCTTGGAGGACTTCCGGAGGATATTCTCCGACAGCAGGGACGGGGAGTGGAAGAAGGCGGCGGTTTACGCCTACACCAACAGCAACGGAAACAGGATAAAGATAGCGACCGCGGACGTAATAGGGATCGTGAGGGAGGGGAGGCTCGATCCCCTCAGAAGACCCTTCGACGTGGGGGAGGCTGTTTACAGAGTCTCTCCCGACACGCTGAGGGACGTTCTCACCAGGACCCTTTCGGGTGAGAGGATGAGGATACCCGTGAGGGTGGGGGTTCTCGAGGACAGCTCCATAGACGTGTTCCTGGACGCGGGGGAGGTGGTGAGCAGGCACATGCTGGTGATAGGAACCACGGGTTCCGGCAAGAGCTACTTTGTCAAGAAGTTCCTCCGCACACTCCTGAGGGATGGCTCCGGAATTCAGGTCTTTGTCTTCGATCCCCATGGGGAGTACGGGGAGGTTCTGAGGGAGCGGGTGGGTGAGGATGCCGTGGATCACGTGATCTTCGGAGAAACCCTGTTCCCCGTTTATCCGGAGGAGGTTGCGGAGCTTGTGAAGGAGTCGGGCTACAGCTCCCTCGTGAGCGGAAACTCCAGCCTTGCCAGAGAGAACAGCTCCCTCCTCTCCAGAGTCATAAAACCCTCCCTCAGACTTACGGAGCTCTCCAGAAGGAGCCTGAGGGAGATCCTCCTGAGACTCAGGGGTGAGGAAGACACGCTGGAGAGCCTGCTCGGC
>DRNB01000335.1 GCA_011375045.1 Aquifex aeolicus | reverse complement strand
TTTGCAGCTCTTGCAGCCACCTCCCACACAGACATGAAGAAGATCATCGCCTTTTCCACCATGTCGCAGCTTGGGTATATGTTTCTTGCTCTGGGAGTAGGGGACAAAGGGGGAGCGATGTTTCACCTGACCACACACGCCTTTTTCAAAGCGTTGCTGTTTTTGTCGGCGGGGAGTGTGATCACAGCCTTTCACCACAAGTTTTACGACATATACAGCTTTGGGAATCTGAGGAAGTATATGCCTGTAACGTATGCAGGGTTTGTAGTAGGTGCCCTTGCGTTAGCGGGAGTATTTCCCCTATCAGGGTTTTGGAGCAAGGACAGGCTGATAGGGAGCTACTATGAAGCGTCGTATATGTGGGGAGTATTAGGGACAGCGGTAGCGTTCATAACAGCCTACTACATATTCAGGGAGGCGTTTGTAGTGTTTCACGGGGAGGAGAGGTTCAGGAGGGTAGTGTCTGAGGCGCCCAGGGAGGTTCCGGCTGTTATGACGGTGCCCATGGTGGTGTTAGGGATAATGGCAGTAGTGGGGGGAGTATTTGAGGGTATGTATATGAGAGCGGTAGGTGGAGTGGAGAAGGGGATACACGTGGAGGTGGCGATAGTATCGGTGGGGGTAGCTATAGGGGGGATAGTGCTTGCGTATGTGGTATTTGGGAGGGGATATATATCGGCGGGGAGTTTGTATCCGTCGCTGAGGGCGATACACACGCTGTTCAGGGAGCAGTTTTTCACGGAGAGGTTTTACCACTCCTTCCTCGCTAAGGGGTATCTGCTTCTTTCTAAGGGAGCCTTTCAGATCGGGGACAGGGGGATAATAGACGGCTTCATAAACTTCTCCTACAGGACTTTTCTGAAAAGTGTAAAGGTCGTCTGGAAGATCTTCGACGTCAAATCGATAGATCTGCTCCTTCACTGCCTCGCCATAGGCTCCTTCAGGGGTGGGAAGCTCCTCAGAAACCTTCAGACCGGCTTGCTCAACAGCTACGTTATGTTTCTTCTGATAGGCATTCTGATAATTCTCGGGATAATGCTTTACGCACTCGAGAGGGTCGAGGGGTAGCGGGATGGAGGTTTTGAAGGCAGGCTTTCCCTTCGTTACCGTATCCATGGCTGTGCCCGTTCTGGCTTCGATCCTTGTCTTTCTCCTTCCCGAGAGGTTCACAAAGTTCATCGCCTCCACGGCTTCCTTCACCGTCTTTCTGCTATCGCTCGTTGTTCTCTATCTGTTCGATTACAGCCGTTCGGGGACCGTTCAGTTTTACGAGGAGTATTTCATTCTGGAGGAGCTGAACGTAAAGCTCTCCCTGGGTCTGGACGGTTTGTCCCTTCTGATGTTCTTCCTTACAACGCTTGTTTCCCTCGTCGCTGTTGTCTGGTCCGTAAAGGACAGGCAGATAAACACACGCCTGAAGGAGTATTTCACCGTCTTTCTGCTGACGGAGAGCTTTCTGATAGGTGTCTTTGCGAGCTTCGACCTTATAGTGTTCTACGCCTTCTACGAGCTTACCCTTGTACCCATGCTCTTCGCCATAGGGGTGTGGGGTTACAAGCTCCGCCTTTACTCGGCTTACAAGTTCTTCATCTACATCTTCGTCTCCTCCCTCTTTCTCCTGCTCGGCATAGCCGCCGTTGCCACCCAGCACTACCTTAACTTCGGGAGCTTTTCCTTCAGCTACTTCGATCTCCTTAGAAACAGCTACCCTTCAGGTTTGGAGATCTTTCTGTTCCTGCTCTTCTTTATAGCTTTCGCGGTTAAAACGCCGGTTGTTCCCTTTCACACGTGGCTACCCGACGCCCACGGTGAGGCACCTACGGCGGGATCCGTGGTGCTCGCGGCTGTTCTTCTGAAGATGGGAACCTACGCTCTGCTCCGGTTCAACCTCGGACTCTTTCCCGAGGCAACCCTCAAGCTGATGCCTTTTCTGGTGGCGCTGGGACTCATAACGATCATCTACGCTTCCTGGATGACGATCGTTCAGAACAACGTCAAGAGGTTCGTTGCCTACTCTTCCGTCAGCCACATGGGTTTCGTGGTTACCGCTATGTTCCTGCTGAACCATGAGGGTTTGAGGGCTTCAGTTATAGAGATGTTCGCCCACGGCATGACGAGCGCTTCCCTCTTTATGATCGCCGGGTTCATCTACAACAGACTCCACACCTTTAACATGGAGAGCCTGCGCGGATCTGTGAGGTTCATGCCCCTCTTTGCGGTTATAACCGCGTCCACCGCCTTTGCGGCAATGGGTCTGCCCGGAGGCTCCTCCTTCTGGGGTAAGTTTCTGACGATGCTCTCCGCAAAGGAGTATTCCTACCTCCTCGCCCTCCTGGTTCTGATCGGTGGTTTCTTCAGCGCAGCCTACCTCCTCTACCTGCTGAAAACACTCTTTCTGGACGTGAGGGAGGAGGGCATCCTCATTCATTTTCAGGACATAAGGGGGTTCAAGTTCGCAGCCTTCCTGCTTTTACTGTTACCTATATTAGCGGTGGGATTTCTGCCCCACCTGTTCTTTGCGATGTTCGATGGTTCCATAAACTTTATTCTGAAGCACCTTGTTGGGCTGGAGTGAACGGGGATGGACATAGGACAGCTTGTAGGGACGATAAAGTTTCCGAGACTGGACGTCTTTATGCCGGAGCTTGCGGTGCTCGTTACCGCTTTTACCGTGTTTACCCTCGATCTTCTTCTGCCGTCCGCTCCCAAGAGAAAGGTGCTTCCTGGCGTTACCGCCATAGGCTTCATCGTGGCGCTGATGCTTACGGGTGTGTCGGGACGCCTCAGCGGTGATACCTTCTACGGAAGCTTTACAGGAGATCCCTTAGGAACCCTCGTAAAGATATTTGAAATCTCCAT
>DRNB01000334.1 GCA_011375045.1 Aquifex aeolicus | reverse complement strand
TTCCCTCTAACTTGAGGGCTTCGGTGTAAAGCCACTCCGCTACCTCGAAGTCCCCTTCGAGGAGGGCTGTCTGGGCTAAGGTGGCGATAAAGGTTCTCTTTGTGTAAGAGGTTTTCACCTCACCGCTGTCGAAGTGCTCCGCCCTGTAGGGAAAACTCAGATCCTTTACAACTTTCAGGGAGTAATACTTCTTCACCTCCCTCTGCCGGATCACATCCAGCTCTTCATACCAGCCCCAGAGATCGAGGGCTCTCAGAAGCCCTCCCTTCTCCCGAAAGAGGCGAAAGACCCTTTTCAGCGCCTTACCCACGGGGGAGCGGCTCCATCAGGTCCCCTTCAGCTCACCCCTCAGGAACTTGTCGTAGGCTGACAGATCGAAGTAACCGTGCCCCGAAAGGTTGAAGAGGATAACCTTCTCCTCACCGGTTTCCCTGCACTTCAGCGCTTCGTCTATAGCTTTCCTTACCGCGTGGGCGGATTCGGGCGCGGGAACTATGCCCTCGGTTCTTGCAAAGGTGAGAGCCGCTTCGAAGACCTCACTCTGATCGTAAGCGACGGCGGATATAAAACCCAGATTGTAGAGTTTACACACGAGGGGTGCGTCTCCGTGGTAGCGCAGACCCCCGGCGTGGATGGGGGGAGGAACAAAGTCGTGTCCGAGGGTGTACATCTTTATAAGGGGCGTCAGACCCACGGAGTCCCCGAAGTCGTAGCGATACTCCCCCTTTGTGAGGGTGGGGCAGGCGGTAGGCTCGACCGCGACGACCTCGAGGTGCTCCCTATCACCCCTTAACCTGTCCGCTAAAAAGGGGAAGGCGAGTCCGGCGAAGTTGCTCCCGCCGCCAACGGCACCTATGACCACATCCGGATAAAACCCCGCCTCCTCCATCTGCTTCTTTGCCTCCAGACCTATAACCGTCTGGTGGAGCATAACGTGGTTGAGAACGCTTCCGAGCGAGTAGTTCGTATCCTTCCTTCCCGCCGCCTCTTCGATGGCTTCGCTTATAGCTATGCCCAGGCTACCCGGATGGTCGGGATCCTTTTCGTAAAAGCGCCTGCCCGCCTCCGTGTAGGGGCTGGGGGAGGGGATGACCTCACCGCCCCACGTTTCTATCAGTATCCTCCGGTAAGGCTTCTGATTGTAGCTGACCCTGACCATGAAAACCCTGCACTCCAGATCGAAGAACTGGGTAGCGAAGGAGAGGGCACTCCCCCACTGACCCGCGCCCGTTTCAGTGGTAAGCCTCCTGATGCCCGAGATCTTGTTGTAGTATGCCTGGGCAACCGCCGTGTTGGGCTTGTGGCTCCCGGGCGGGGAGAGGCTTTCGTTCTTGTAGAAGATCTTGGCTGGTGTTTCCAGATACTCCTCCAGATTCTTCGCCCTGTGTAGAGGTGTTGGTCTCCAGAGGGACAGAACCTCCAGAACCTCCTCGGGGATGTCTATCCACTCCTCCTGAGAGACCTCCTGCTCTATGAGCGGTTCGGGGAAAATAGCCCCCAGCTTTTCCGGAGATACAGGCTTTCCGGTTTCGGGATCCAGAGGTGGTTCGAGGGGTTCGGGCAGAAGGGGGGTTATGTTCAACCACCTCCTCGGGATCTCTCCTTCGGGAAGCAGGATCTTTCTCACCTCCTTTCCTCCTCTGAAAGGCGCTCTAAAGGGGAATTTTACTTGAAAAAAACCCCGAAGGGGTTAACTTTCACTTTCGTGAAGCTGTGGGATCTTTACAGGGACAGGGACTGCGCCATAACCCCCTCCCTCGAAAGGATCAGAAAGGCGGTCGAGCACCTGAACAATCCCCAGAGGAACTTTCCCTCCCTGCTTGTGGGAGGGACGAACGGAAAGGGCTCCACCTGTGCCTTCCTCGAAAGGATCCTCAGGGATCAGGGCTTCAGAACCGGCTGGTTCGTATCACCCCACCTTGTAAGCGAGAACGAACGCTGGCGCGTTAACGGCAGACCCATAGAGGATGAGGTTCTCAAATTCTACGTCAGGGATCTCAGGGGTGTGATGGAGCGCTTCGATCTCACCTACTTCGAAGCCGCAACCCTT
>DRNB01000333.1 GCA_011375045.1 Aquifex aeolicus | reverse complement strand
CTGTTGGCTATATCGATGAAGGGGGGACCTACCCTCCGCTTCTCTATATCGTGACAGGCGAGACACCCCTTCTGATCTGATATCCGGAAGGCTTCGGAAGCCTTGTATTTCTCGTAGGCTCCTCCCGAAACCTTTTCCGAAGAGGTTTCCCTTTTCTTCGCTTCGCAGGAAAACAGTCCAAAAACTCCCAGCACAGCCAGTCCGATCGCCAGATCTCTTACCTTCACCCCTGTCCTGCTTCTACCGAACCGCTCAGGTTCGGTGCCGGGCTACTTGTACCCCGCCTCTTCAGGGTACCCACGGACCCGGCAGGCGGCATTTGGGTACCCCTCGATTTCCTACGGCAGGAGAAAGAATCCATATTTCCGCTAACATTATAACTCACCGCTCAGGGAACCGGAACGGGCTGTCAGTATCTCCCTGAGCAGGCGGACCGCTTCTTCGAAACCTGAGGGATCTGTTCCTCCGCCCTGAGCCATGTCGGGTCTGCCCCCTCCGCCACCTCCGAGGGCTTTGCTCACCTTCCTGATTATCTCGTCCGCCCTCACCCTGTCGGTGATCTCCCTGGAAACGGCTACCACCGTGGAGAGCTTTCCGTTTCGCTCGGAAACGAGGAACACCACGTCCCTTCCTGTTCTCCTCCTCAGGAGGTCCGCTATGTTCCTGAGATCCTCGGGGGAAACGTCCCTGAACATTCCCCAGAAGAGGGTGAAGTCTCCCGCCGGTTCGCTCCTTACGAGGGTCTCCACGGAGTGTTTGAGAAGCTCCTGCCTGAGGCGGGCAATCTCTCTCTCCTTTTCCTTCAGCTCCTCCCGGAGAGCGGCTATCTTATCGGGCACCTCCTCGGCTTTCGCGTTGAGAAGCGCGCCGGCGTCCTCCAAGAGGAAGTGCTCCCTCAGGGAGTAATCCACAGCCCATCTGCCCGTCCGGGCGGTTATACGTCTCATACCGGCTCCTACGGAGCTTTCGGAGGTTATCTTGAAGTAGCCTATGTCTCCGGTTCTTCTGACGTGGGTTCCCCCACAGAGCTCCCGCGAAAAGTCCCCCGCGGAGATCACCCTTACCTTCTCACCGTACTTTTCCTCGAAGATGGCTACCGCCCCGCTCCTGATCGCCGCCTGGTAATCCGTTTCCTCTACCCTGACCTCCAAGTTCTCCCTTATCTTTTCGTTGACCAGACGCTCCACCTCCGCCAGCTCCTCCCTGCTGAGGGCTGAGAAGTGGGTAAAGTCGAATCTGAGGTACTCGTCGGCGACCAGGGATCCAGCCTGTCTGACGTGTTCCCCGAGAACGTTTCTGAGGGCTGCGTGGAGCAGGTGGGTTGCCGTGTGGTTTCTCATGATGTCCTCGCGTCTCTCCCTGTCTATCCGGGCAACTACCTGGTCCCCCACCGAGAGCTTCCCCTTGAGCACCCTGCCCCTGTGAACTATGATCCCCTCCACAGGTGAGAGGGTGTCCTCTACCCTGAAGAGCGCCCTGTCGGTCTCCACCACGCCTGTGTCGCCTACCTGTCCGCCCCCTTCCGGATAAAAGGGCGTTTCCCTGAGAAGGACCTCTCCCTCTTCACCCTCTCCGAGCTCCCCTACCTGCTCCTCCCCCTTCACGAGGGCGATCACCTGGGTTTCGCAGTCGTAGCGCGTGTAGCCCACGAACAGGGAGCGTTTGCCTTCCTCCTTCAGCTTTGTGTAAACAGGTTTTACCTTCCTGGCTTCTATCTTGAAGTGCCTTCGTGCTCTTTCCCGCTGAGCCTCCATCTCCCGCTGGAAGCCCTCCATGTCTATCCCCAACCCTTTTTCCCTCGCTATCTCCTCCACAAGGTCGAGGGGGAAGCCAAAGGTATCGTACGCCCTGAAGACCTCCTCCCCTGTGAGGATGCTTCTTCCCTCCTCCTTCGCCCTGCTTATCATCTCCTCTATCTCCTGAAGTCCGGTTCTCAGGGTTCTTATGAACCTCTCCTCCTCTCCCCGCACCACACCTCTGACGAACTCCCTGCTTATCTCCAGCTCGGGGTAGGGATCCCTCATGAGATCGACCACCACGTCGATGCCTCTGTAAAGGAAAGGATCCTCCACTCCGAGCTTGTAACCAAAGCGGAGGGCTCTTCTCAGTATCCTCCTTATCACGTAACCCCTGCCCTCGTTGGAGGGAATGACGCCGTCCGATATGGCGAAGGTGAGCGCCCTGAGGTGATCCGCTATTACCCTGAGGGCAACGTCCCCCTCGAAGGAACGTCCGTAGCTTACACCGGAGATTTCCTCCCCGAACCTCACGAGGGGGTAGATCACATCTATCTCGTAGTTGGTTTTCGTGTTCTGGAGAACACTGGCGATTCGCTCGAGACCCATACCTGTGTCTATATTCGGGCTGGGAAGGGGGGTCAGCCTTCCTTTTTCGTCTCTGTTGAACTGCATGAAGACAAGGTTCCAGATCTCCAGATACCTCTCCTCCCCTTCGTACTCCTCACCCCTGTCCACGTAAAGCTCGGAGGAAGGTCCGCAGGGACCTGTATCCCCCATCTGCCAGAAGTTATCCTCCTTCCCGAGCCTCCATATCCTCTGGGCGGGGAACCCTATGCCTTCGCTCCAGATCCTGAAGGCTTCCTCATCCTCTTCGTACACGGACACGTAGAGTTTCTCCGGAGGAAGCCTGAGAACTTCCGTTACAAACTCCCACGCATACTCTATCGCCTCCTCCTTGAAGTAATCCCCGAAGGAAAAGTTCCCTAACATTTCGAAGAAGGTGTGGTGCCTCGAGGTGTAACCTACCTGCTCCAGATCGTTGTGCTTGCCCGAAACCCTGAGGCACTTCTGGCAGGATACGGCTCTCGTGTAGGGTCTCTTTTCGAGTCCGAGGAAGACGTTTTTGAAGGGAACCATACCTGCGTTCACAAAGAGGAGCGTCGGATCGCTTTCGGGGACGAGGGATGCGCTCTTCACCCTGGTGTGTCCCTTCCTTTCGAAGAAGCTGAGAAAAAGCTCCCGTATCTCGTTGGTACCTAAGCTCATCGGTTTTATTATATATTTCCACGACGGACTGTGTTTGCTTCGGGAGGACGTCGGTTTTATACTTTTTAACATGCTGGAGCTGCTCACAGAGAAGTTTGCCGGAACCTTCACCAAACTCAGAAAAGCGCGTAAGCTGACCGACAAGGTGGTTAACGATGCCCTGCGGGACATAAGGCTCGCCCTTCTGGAGGCGGACGTCGATTACGGGGTTGTTAAGGGCTTTCTCAAAAGGGTGAGGGAAAGGGCTCTCTCCTCCGAGGTAAAGAAAAACCTCTCACCTGCGGAGCAGGTTATAACGATAGTTTACGAAGAGCTTGTAAACATCCTCGGAAAGGAGAAGGCTGATCTAAGAAAGGGCACCGTTCTCTTCGTGGGGCTTCAGGGAACGGGGAAAACCACCACCATAGGGAAGATCGCCAACCTGCTCAGAAAGAAGGGGGGTCAGGTTGCCCTTTCCTCGACGGACGTCAGGCGACCGGCAGCTATGCTTCAACTGGAGAGGCTCGCCGAAAGGGTGGGGGTGCCCTACTACTCCTTTGGGGAAGGTCTGTCCGCCGTTGAGATAGCCGAGCGGGCGGTAAGGAGGGCGCGTGAGGAAGGGGTCGAATACCTCCTTCTGGATACAGCGGGGCGCCTCCACGTGGATGAGGAGCTTATGGAGGAGCTGAGAAGCATAAAGGAGAAGGCTCAGCCCTCCGAGATCCTCTACGTGGCGGACGCCATGCAGGGGCAGACAGCCCTCGAAACCGCCGTTACCTTTAACGAGACGCTCTCCCTTACAGGTGTGATCCTCACAAAGATGGACGGCGATGCCAGAGGGGGGGTGGCTCTCTCCGTAAGGGAGGTGCTGGGCGTTCCCGTAAAGTTCATCGGGGTTGGGGAGAAGGTGGAGGACATAGAGCCCTTCTATCCGGACAGGATAGCTCAGCGGATACTGGGACTCGGGGATATACAGTCCCTTGTGGAGAGGGCGCAGGAGGTTATAACGGAGGACAGGGCACAGCACCTCTCCACAAAGGTTATGGCGGGGGACTTTAACCTCGAAGATCTCAGGGAGATGATCCGCATGATAAAGAACATGGGACCCCTCGACAAACTTCTCGGCATGATACCCGGCATAGGAGCCCAGATAAAAAACATAAAGGTGGATGAGGATCAGTTCAAGAGAATCGAAGCCATCATAAACTCCATGACGCCCGAAGAGAGACAGAATCCACGCATAATAAACATGAGCAGGAAGAAAAGGATCGCCCGGGGGAGCGGAACGAGCGTTTCTGAAGTAAACAAGGTTCTTAAAAGGTATGAGGAGATGAGGAAGATGATGAGAAAGATGAAAGGTGCCGCGGGCTTACCTGTTCCCAGGTTTCCCTTCAGGATGTAAAATAGATGAAAACTGGTTAGAGCAGGAGCAAATCCACGTGTTGTATAATAAAGTTCCAAGATTGCAGGAGGAAGGTAATGGCTGTGAGGATCAGACTCGCTCGTTTTGGAAGAAGACGCCATCCTGTTTACAGAATAGTGGTAATGGATGCAAAATCCCCGAGGGAAGGAAACTACATAGACATCCTCGGCACATACGATCCCAAAAGGAAGGTGCTGATCGAGATAAAACCTGAAAAGGTGCGCAGGTGGTTGCAGGAGGGGGTGGAGATAGCGGGGAGGGCTAAGGCGATCCTTGAGAGCGCTGATCTACTCAAGGATCTTGTTCCCGGGGATCGTGAGCTGAGGAAGTCCGGTGATTACTGGGTGCTGAGAAAGAAAACCACCAAGGAGGTGAACGGATGAGCGCTATGAAGGACATCGTGGAAACCACCGCCAAAGCCTTAGTGGACAGCGCCGACAAGGTTCAGGTTACCGAGATCGAAGGGGAGAAGACGATCGTCATCGAGCTCCGGGTCGATCCCTCCGAGCTTGGGAAGGTGATAGGCAAGCAGGGGAGGATAGCGAGAGCGCTCAGAACCCTCCTCTCCGCCATGGGGAGGAAAACGGGCAAAAGGGTGGTGCTCGAGATCCTCGAATAAGAGGCACCGCCCCGGCTTTCAGTCAAAGCCGACGTTTTTAAAGTGATCGAAGCGGTCTCCGACTACAACGATAAGGTCTATCCTGAAGGTTGTGTCCAAGTTCCTCTCCTCCATAAACCTGTAGGCGCAGGCGATTATCCTGCTCAGCTTCCTCTGATCGAAACGCTCCGCAGGGTAAACGTGATCCTCCTTCCCTCCCCCCTTTACCTCTACGAACACTAAATCGTCGTCCTCCTGAGCGATGATGTCTATCTCCCCTTCCCTGCAGCGGTAGTTCCTTGCGAGGATTCTGTAACCCAGAGATTCGAGGTATCTGAGGGCGCGCTCTTCGAACTCACAGCCCCTTCTCATCCAGCTCCCTCAGCAGCTCCTCCGGCGTTACGCTCGCCGTTCCAAGCTCCCCCACCACGATACCTGCGCAGACGTTGGCGAGCTCACAGGCGGTTTCCCACGAGGCTCCCGCCAGAAAGAAGGCGGTGAGAGCCGCTACCACCGTATCCCCCGCACCCGTTACATCGTAAACCTCCCGCGCCCTCGCAGGGAAGTGCTTTACCTCCTTTTCGATGAGCGTCATCCCCTTAGGACCGCGGGTTACTATGAGGGTGTTAAGACTCAGCTCCTCCCTTAGCCTCCTGCCCAGGTTCTCCACACTCTCCCCACCCAGAGGATCGGTCATGGCTCTGAGCTCCTTTTCGTTGGGCGTCATAAGGGAAGCGTTTCTGTAGAGGTTTCTGTTAACGGGTCTGGGATCGACAGCGTAGAAAACTCTCCGATCCTTTACCGCCCCCATCACCTCCGGCGTTACCACCCCCTTTGCATAGTCGGAAACCACTATGCCGTCGTAATCTCCTCCGGCAACGACCTCCTTTATGTGGTCGAGGGCTCTTCCCCCGATACCCCTCCTGTCCTCGAAGTCTATCCTGAGGAGCTGCTGGGATCTGGAAATGACCCTCGTTTTCTCCGTTGTAGGTCTCGCATCGATTGTCAGGAGGGACTTTATTCCCTTTTCCTTCAGCAGGTTTCTGAGAAGTTCTCCCGCTCTATCCTCCCCCACCACCCCCGTGAGGCTCGTCTGAACCCCGAGGGAGACCAGGTTGCCCGCCACGTTCCCCGCTCCGCCCAGGCGCACCTCCTCCCCTTCGACCTCCACCACAGGAACGGGCGCCTCCGGAGAGATCCTCTCCACCCTCCCGTAGAGGTATCTGTCGAGTATTACGTCCCCCACAACGAGTATCTTCAGATCCTTTAACCTCTCGAGAAGGCGCAGAACCTCCCTCCTATTCACCCTGTTTCCCCTCTTCTACCTTCAGCTCCTCCTGATCCTCGACGAAGGCTTCGTGGAGCGCTCTTACCGCTAACTCTGCGAACTTTTCGTCTATAAGGCAGGAGATCTTTATCTCCGATGTGGATATGGCTGTGATGTTTATACCGTTTTTGGAGAGGACCTCGAACATGCGGGCTGCTGTTCCGTAAGAGCTCCTCATCCCGAGACCCACGATCGAGACCTTCGCCACCCTGTCGTCCCTGACCACTTCCCTGGCTCCTATCTCCCTGGCTACCTTTCTGACTATCTCCTCCGCCTTCTGGGCATCGTTCCTGCTTACTGTGAAGGACATGTCCGTGAAACCCTCGTGGGAAACGTTCTGAACTATCATGTCCACAACTATGTGGGCTTCCCCGAGCGCCTTGAATATCCGGGCTGCTATCCCGGGCCTGTCCGGAACGCGCACCACCGTAATTCGGGATTCTCCTGTGTCGACGGTTATACCTCTGACAACAACCTTTTCCATGATCTCATCCTCCGGAACGATCCAGGTTCCCTCTTCCTCCTCGAAACTGCTTCTGACATGTATTCTGACCCTGTACTTGGCTGCGAACTCGACACTTCTTATCTGCATAACCCGGGCGCCGAGGGACGCGAGCTCGAGCATCTCCTCGTAGGATATACAGGGGATCTTACGGGCGGAGGGAACTATCCGGGGATCTGCGGTGAACACGCCGGTAACGTCCGTGTATATCTCACAGTCCGCGGAGAGCGCCGCGGCGAGGGCTACCGCTGTCGTATCCGAACCGCCCCTGCCGAGGGTGGTAACCTCCCAGTCCTCCGTAACCCCTTGAAAACCTGCCACCACAGGAACGTAACCCTCGCTCAGGTAGTTTTTCAACCTCTGGGTTCCTATCCTCTTTATGCGCGCCTTCGTGTGGATGCTGTCGGTAACTATGGGGACCTGCCAGCCGCAGAGGCTTACCGCGGGACAGCCCTTTCTGCGCAGGGTCATGGCGAAGAGAGCGACAGCCTTCTGCTCACCCGTGGCGAGGAGCATGTCCAGCTCCCTTTCGTTGGGGAACTCGGAAACCCTGTGAGCCAGATCCAGCAGAGCGTCGGTTTCGCCCCCCATGGCGGAGGACACAACCACGACCCTGTCCCCTCTTTCGAGAGCCCGGAGAACGCGCTCCGCCGCGTTTTCTATCCGCTCGAGACTCCCTACCGAGGTTCCCCCGAACTTCTGAACAACGATCCTCATGGTTCACAGGCAGAAAATTATAACATCCGGCGGATCGTCCGATATATGCCTTCACAGGTATGTTCGTCCAGCTGGAGGCTGAGGCTTTATATCCGGCCGGTCCGGAGGGGGGTAAAGGCAGGGGAAACGTCCTCCTCGGGAAAGGCTTCGAGGAGATCCTCCTTCTCCTGCTCGGCAGGTTCCAGAGCGCACAGCCCCTCCAGTCCCCCCAGGCGCCTCCGGAGCTGTTCAACCCCACACCCCTCCCCCTTGTGAGTCCGGACCCTCTCCAAGAACCCGTGATCGCGGAGCCCCCGCCGGAGCCGGAGCAGGAGGGAAACCCTCTCCGGATCCCCCTGCCGGAAGAGAACCCCTCCGCGGAGGGGACAGATTCCCCCCTTTCCCCTGCCGGACAGATGAAGCCTGAGCCCGAGGGGATCCTCAGCGGGAAACCCTCCGGAGAGGCACCTCCTGTCCCCGAAGAGCCGGAGCCTGTGGAGGAGATCTCGGAAAAAACCTCCGGTTTGAGCGAATCCAGCCCCGGAGAGCTTCGGAAGCCCCCCGACCCTCCCCGGGAGCTATCTGCGACCGTCGCGGTGAAGGAGGAGCTCAGAGCCGACGGCTTCAGATTCAGGACCGCTCCGGAAGAGCCTCTCCCCCGGCAGAGGAAGCTGAAACCCGAGGAAGTCCCCCCTGAGAAACCCTCCGGTAGGCTGGAGGAGCGACCGGCAGAAGATCCCCTGGCCGGGAAGGAAGCGCCTGCGCCTTCCGGGAAAAAGAACCCTTTGAGGGAGACAGCTCAGCCCAGAGATCTTCCCGTGAACAGACCCCCCGCTGATGCTCCAAGGAGGTCCGCGGAGAGAGACCCTGCACCCCCCGGCGGGGAGCGAACGCTCCCCGCAGATCCGCCCTCTTTTGAGAGGGAACTCCCCAGGCCCGAACCCAGAGGTGAGGTAGCCGTATCATCCCGGACCCTTTCCGAACCACAACCCCGCCCTCCGGAGAGGAGCTCCCCGGAGGAGCAGAGCCTTCTGAGGAGGGAGTCCGCACCCCTTCAGAGCTTTCATACAGAGGAGGTTCCCGAGGCGGAGAACCTGACGGTGGAGAGGAGAGAGATCCCCCACCTTCCCAAGCAGGAGGTCCGTCGGATAGATCTGCGCTTCGAGTCCGCCCACCTGCGCTTTCTGCTCCAGAACGAGAACCTCAGCGTGGAGGTTTCCCTGAAGGAAAGGATAGAGAACCATCTGACCTACATGGACGCTCAGCGTCTCTACAGAAACCTCCAGACCCTCGGGGTGAACCTCGAGGTCCTCAGGGTAAACGGCGTCGACCTCCTGTCCCGGAGCTGGAAGGTAGGCAGGAGGGAGGACAGGGAAAGGGGTAATATAGGAGAGGATGGGAACCCTTATCCGAAAGCTGACCGTGGCGCTCCTGATAGTGCTGATCTCAACTTACTCCTATAACGCGGAGCGCACAACGGACTCCGATCTCGCCAGAAGATACTTCCAGAAGGGTCTCGCAAGTCTGAAGATACTGAACTACAGGGACGCCCTCCTCTACTTCTCCAGAGCTTACAGGATGGACCCCGCCTCCGAGCACGGGGAGCTCTCCTACCTTTACCTCGGCAAGAGCTACGCCCTTTACTCCTACGCCTTCGGGAGCAAGAGGGGGGTCATGGCTTCGATAGGTTATCTGAATCAGTATCCCTTCCACTACAAGGTCCCCCGCTTCATCCACACCCAGAGGGAGTTCATAGGCGACGCCTACCTGCTCCTCCTGTGGTTCGACACCGCAAAGAACATCTACGCCAACCTCTACGGGGAAACGGAGAAGCCCGAATACATGATCAAATACGGCTACGCCTCGGCGCTGAGCGGAAGCATAGAAGGCTACCGCTACCTCAGGGAGCTGAAGAAGGTTCCCGCCGACTACCTCGACATCTACTACATGACCATGGCTTTTTACAACTTCAACCTCGGCAG
>DRNB01000332.1 GCA_011375045.1 Aquifex aeolicus | reverse complement strand
GAGGAGATCCTCAGGGAGTTCTGGGACGAGTGAGCAGGATTAGCAGGAGCAGGAGGGACAGGAGCAGGCTTCCGGATCCGGTCGAGCAACCTCCGCCTCCCGAGGAGGCTGTGCTGACGACGGCGCTCAGATCGAGGTAGCCACCACTCCTCGCCTTTCCCCTGAGATCGCCCTGAACAGCCTGCAGGAGATAGGACTTCAGATCAGAGACCGTTGCGTAGGGATGCTTCAGGAGGAGGTAAGCAACCGCGGCGCTGACGAAGGGTGTTGCAACGGAGGTTCCCGAGAGGAATCCGTAGGTGTCGGAGGGGAAGGTGCTCAGAACCGCCGTTCCGTTGCTGTCCACGCCTCCGGGAGCGCAGAGATCCACACTCTTGGCTCCGTAGTTGGAGAAGGAGGAGAGTTCGCCGTTCCCGTCGACGGAGCAGACGCTCACCACGTTGGGGTAGCTTCGGGTGTAGGCTGCAGGATACACGGGATATCTGTCCGCATCTATACCGTCGTTGCCCGCCGCAGCCACCACCATTACCCCGTGGTTGAGAGCGTACTCCACCGCCTCCCTGAGGGGAAGAAGGTCCGACTCCTGCACCGGGCAGGAAGGATGACCAACAGGACACGTTCCGAGGCTCGTGTTCACCACCGCAGCCCCCTTATCGACGGCGTAGTGAACAGCCTTGAGGAAGTCCATAGCCGTCCCTGTTCCGGAGCTGTCGAGGATCTTCAGAGCCATTATCTTAGCCTTCCAGCAGGCGCCCGCCACCCCCTTGCCGTTGTTCCCCGTGGCACCCATCACCCCGGCGCTGTGCGTCCCGTGGCCGTTGTCGTCCATAGGATCAGGGTCGTCGTTCGCAAAGTCGTAACCCATACAGTCGTCCACGTATCCGTTCCCGTCATCGTCGTATCCCGGAGTCCCCGAGCACTCCTTCGGGTTCCTCCAGAGGTTTGCCCTCAGATCCTCGTGGAGGTAATCGATCCCCGTGTCCACAAACGCCACCACCACCCCGCTACAGTCCCTTCTCCTCTCCCAGGCTTTCTCCGCCTTTACAACCTTCAGCGCCCACTGTCTTCCGTAAAGGGGATCGTTGGGTCTGGCAAGCAGCCTCAGCTCCACGTTCCTGACCACATACTCCCCCAGGGCGGACAGCTGACCGCGGGAGCTTTCCTCCGGAACATCCACGAGGAGGTAGTTCTTGAAGCGCTCTATGACCCTGAGTCCGGAGGGAACAGGAGCACCTTCAGGGAGCTTTACGATGAACTCCTCAGAGAAGGCGAGGGAAGCCAGCAGCAGGAGCAGAACCATATCAGAGCAGGTTCAGAAGACGATCGAGAAGAACCCCCGGAAACAGTCCAAGGAGGAGCACGCCTGCGGAGCTGATCATCAGAGCAAGGGACTCTCCCGCCGAGATACCCACCCCCGCGGCGCTTCGCTCCCTCGGATAGAGGAACATGTAAACGATAACCTTCAGATAGTATCCGGCGGAGACGACGCTCGCAATCACGAAGAGAACCGCGAGAATCATCAGATCGTTCTTCAGAAGACCCATGAATATGCCCAGCTTGCCCACAAAGACCGCCATAGGCGGTATTCCTATGAGCGCAAACAGAAAGAAGGCGAGCAGCGAAGCCAGGAGAGGATGATCCCTCCCTATACCCCTGAACTCCAGAAGGTGGTGGCTCCAGTTCTCCTTCTTTTCGAGGATCGAGAGGACCGTGAAGGCGCCCAAGGTAGCTAAAGCGTAAACGAACACGTAAAAGAGGAGAGAGGACACAAGGAGCCTGTCCACCACCGTGAGCGCAAGGGTGAAGTAGCCCGCGTGGGCTATGGAGGAGTATGCTAAGAGCCTCTTGACGCTTCTCTGGGCGTACGCCATAAGGTTTCCGTAGAACATGGAGGTTACGGCAACTGTTCCTATGAGGAACTTCCAGGAGGGCAGAGCGGAGAAGAGGTAGATCGTCAGCTTGGCAAACAGGAAGTAAACCGCCAGCTTGGGAACCGTTGCGAGGAAGGAGGTTGTGGGCGTCGGCGCTCCTTCGTAAGCGTCCGGTGTCCAGAAGTGGAAGGGAACCGCCGAAACCTTGAGGGCGAGGGCGGACATTAGCAGAAGGACTCCAAGGGCAAAGAGGGAGTTGTTCCCCTCCTGCACCCCTAAGAGGAGCGTTCCCTGAGAGGCGTAAACAAGCCCCGTGCCCAGCACAAACATGGAGGTTCCCACAGCTCCGAGCACCAGGTATTTGAAGGCGCCCTCCTTGGAGAGGTACTCCCTTCTGAAGAGACCCACGAGTATGTACATGCTTATGGAAGCCAGCTCCAGCCCCACGAAGATTATGGCGAGGTTGTCCGAAGAGAGCATCACCATAAAGCCAAGGAGCGCGATGAGGTACAGATAGGAGAGCTCGCTGTAAACGGAGCCCTTTCTGAGAAAGAAATCGTAGGAGGCTATGAGGACAAGCCCCGTCAGGCTCAGGAGGAGAAACTTCGCCAGCAGGTTAAATCCCGTTACGGAGAAACCGTCGAAGAGCGTCTTTGCAGGGAAGCTCACCGCAGGGACGCAGAGAGCGGCGAGCAGAACGGTCGCTGCGGACAGTATAACCAGAGTCTTGTAGTATCTCTCCCGGAGAAAAAGCTCCAGCCCGAAGAGGAGCAGGATCCCTACCGAAAGCACTATTTCGGGAAGCAGAGCGTTCCAGTTCACCCCTCAACCTCCCAGAACAAACTTGGCGGTGTGGTTCATGATCCTCACAAAGGGTGCGGGATACAGTCCCATCAGAAGAGCGGCGAACAGTATGAGGACGAAGGGGAGGAGGTGGTGGAATTCGAGATCCCTGAGCTGTTTCCACTTCCTTATCCTGACCTCGGGGACGGTCTCCTCTTCGAACATCACCCGCTTGTACATGTAAAGGAAGTAAGCCGCTCCTAAGATCATACCGGTTCCGGCCACAACCGCCCAGAGGGGATGTTCCCTGAAGGTTCCCAGGAGGACGAGGAACTCAGCCACGAAACCCGCCAGACCCGGCAGTCCTATGCTCGCAAGGCCCGCTATCATGAAAGCTACCGCAAAGTTGGGCAGGTAGCGGGCGAGACCTCCCAGATCGTCCATGTTGTAGGAGTGGATTCTGTCGTAGATGAAACCAGCCGCGAAGAAGAGGGCGGCGGAGGAAAGTCCGTGGGCTATCATCATGTAAACGGCACCGTTCAGGGCGTCGCTGTCCAGAGCAAAGGTTCCGAGGGTTACTATACCCATGTGGGAGATCGAAGAGTAGGCTATCAGCCTCTTTATGTGGGTCTGGGCTATCGCCATCATAGCCGCGTATATGACCGCTATAACGCTAAGGGTAAAGATCAGGGGCACGTAGCGCTCCGAGGCTTCGGGGAACAGGGGCAGGGAGTACCTCACAAAGCCGAAGGTTCCCATCTTGAGAAGCACACCCGCAAGTATAACGGAACCCGCCGTTGGAGCCTCCACGTGGGCGTCGGGTAGCCACGTGTGCACCGGAAACATGGGTATCTTGACTGCAAACCCTATACCGAAGAGCAGAAAAGCTATGCTCTGGAGCCACAGGGGGTAGCCCATCTTCAGGTGTTCGAGGTAGTCGAAGCTGATAGCTCCCGTGGTGAAGTAACCGTAAACGATGATGGAGGCAAAACCAAGGAGCAGGAAAAGGCTACCAAAGAAGGTGTATATGAAGAACTTGTTGGCGGCGTAAACTTTCCTCTCATGACCCCAGAAGCCTATGATGAAGTACATGGGAATCAGCATGCCCTCCCAGAATATATAGAAGAGAAAGAAATCGAGGGCTGAAAAGACTCCCAAGCAGGCGGTTTCGAGCATCAGAAACAGACTTATGTAGAGAACGGGTCTGTCCTCCACCCGCCAGGACCAGACGAAAACAGTGAAGAAGAGGAGGGCGGTCATGAGTATCAGGGAAACCGCCATACCGTCCACACCGAGGTGGTAGGAGATCCCTAACGGAGGAATCCAGCTGAGCTTTATAACAAACTGAAAACCCTCCCGGGAGAAATCGAACTTCAGGAACAGCACCAGGGAGAGCAGGAGAACCAGACCTGAAACCGCCACGGAGGCAACCTTGGCGAAGGACTCGCTCCTCAGGAGTGCAACGATCCCCGCGGTGAGCAGGGGCAGAAATATCACAAGGGTCAGCAGATACTCCATCACCTTCCTCCTCCGTGGATTAGGACAGCGAGCAGGAGAACCAGCAGGGTAAGTCCGGTTCCCACGCTCAGAGCGTACCAGTTCAGCTTACCGCCCTGAAGGAACCTGAAACCAGATCCCGCCGTCTGAACGACCCTGGCGAGAGCGTTGACCACACCGTCTATAAAGTGGCGCTCTCCAACGCCGTAGAGAACCCGTGAGGAACCCAGATACCCCTTAGCGAGGAAGGAGTGATAAAGCCTCTCCGTGAAAAACTGCTCCCTGAACAGCGTGTGTATCGCCCTCAGCGACGGATACAGACTCTCCGCCGATATATATCCCCTCCCAAATACCACATACGCAAGCACTAT
>DRNB01000331.1 GCA_011375045.1 Aquifex aeolicus | reverse complement strand
TCCTTTCCAACGAGTTCTTCGACGCCCTGCCGGTTCACGTGGTCGAGGGAGACAGGGAGCTTTACCTGAGGGGGGAGGAGGAGGTCTGGATGCCCCTCAGGGACCCCCGCCTGAAGGAGTTCCTCAGGAAGATGGGATACGAGAAGCTGAGGCAGAGGATAGAGGTCCCCCTCGACGCCCTGAAGATCCTCGAGAAGGTGTCCCTTGCCCTCCGGAGGGGATACCATCTGGTCATAGACTACGGCTACACCAGCGAGGAGCTGGCGAACTTCCCCCGGGGAACCATCGCCCTTTATAAAAAGCACAGGCTTAGGAGCGATATATACTCCTGCAGGGGAGATGCGGACATGTCCGCTCAGGTGAACTTCTCAGCTCTGATTGCCTACGGCAGGGAGTTCGGACTGGAGACGCTCTTTCTGAAGAAGCAGCGGGACTTTCTGATGGGAGTTCCCCGCTTCCTCGAAGAGATACAGAGGCTCGCCTCTCTGGAGGATCCCTCTTCGGTCGAAAGGTTTTCCCGGATAAAGATCATGCTCATCAGCATGGGCGACAGATTCAGGGTGCTCTTCCAGAGGAAGGAGTTATAAAATAAGTGAAGTCGGAGGAGATAAGATGGAAGACATAGTAGTGGGCGGCTACCTTGTAAAAGGGGACAGATACTACACGAAGGATCACGAGTGGGCTTACATAAGGAACGGGAAGGCTCAGATAGGGATAACGGATTACGCTCAGAAGATGTTGGGCGACGTTGTTTACGTGGACTTACCCGAGAGGGAGCAGGAGGTGGACGCGGGGGAAACCCTCGCCAACGTCGAATCCGTCAAGAACGTAGCGCCCATATACAGCCCCGTAACGGGAACGGTGGTTGAGGTGAACGAGGACCTGGCGGACGATCCCTCGGTGCTGAACGAGGATCCCTACGACGCCGGCTGGATAGCTATCGTCGAGATGAAGGATCCCACGGAGGTGGAGGACCTCATGCCTCCCGAAGACTACGCGGAGGTTCTGAGGGAGATAATAAAGGAGGAGCAGGGGGAAAGCTCCACCGAGGAGATCCCCGTGGAGGGGCTCGAAGAGTCCCTCGAGAGCCTTCCCGAGGAAGAACTCGGCTACGAAGAGGAACGGTGATGTTTATCCCCCACTCGGAGGAGGAAACCCGGACCCTCCTCAGCGAGCTCGGGCTTTCTTCCTTAGAGGATCTGTTCGCCCACATAGATCCCGATCTCAGGAAACCTCCCTCCGGTTTGCCGGAGCCCATGTCCGAGGAGGAGCTCAGGAGGTTTTTCGGGGAGGTTGCAGGGAGGAACAAACCCCCTGTGTATTTTGCCGGTGCGGGCAGCTACGACAGGATCATACCCTCCGCCGTTACCTACCTTACAGAGAGGGGAGAGTTCCTCACCGCCTACACCCCCTATCAGGCGGAGGCGTCTCAGGGAACGCTTCAAGCTATCTTCGAGTATCAGAGCCTTGTATGCGAGCTTACGGGTATGGAGGTGGCGAACGCCTCCATGTATGACGGTGCCTCCGCCCTTGCAGAAGCCCTTCTGATGGCTCGCTCCCTCAGGGTAAAGGGCAGGAAAGCGGTTCTGTCCGCCGGTGTAAACCCCCTTTACAGGGAAACCGTCCGCACCTACCTTCGGGAATCGGGTGACCGGATCGAGGAGGTGATCCTCACCCGGGAGGGAACCACCGATCTGGAGAAAACAGAGGATCTCCTCCGCGGGGGGGAAGCTTACGCCCTCGTGGTTCAGTATCCTAACTTTCTGGGTTTCATCGAACCCATAGGGGAGATAGGGGAGATCGCCAGACGCTACGAGGTGCCCTTCGTGGTAGTTGCGGATCCGGTAGCCCTCGCCCTCCTCAAACCGCCGGGAGAGTTCGGGGCGGACATTGTGGTCGGTGAGGGACAGCAGCTGGGAATCCCCATGAGCTTTGGGGGTCCCTACGTGGGCTTCTTCGCCACTAAGGAGAAATACGTCCGGAAGATGCCGGGGCGTCTCGTGGGTCTTGCCCGGGATGCGAACGGAGCAAGAGCCTTCACCCTCGTGCTTCAGACAAGGGAGCAGCACATAAGAAGGGAGCGGGCTACCTCCAATATATGCACAAACCAGAACCTCCTCGCCCTGGCGAACCTC
>DRNB01000330.1 GCA_011375045.1 Aquifex aeolicus | reverse complement strand
GAAACAGGGGGAGGATCAGAAGCAGTATCACCGTTTTGCCTCTTCCTCCTTCAGGAGCTTCCTTATTATCAGAGGCATCATCCTGAGCATGGCGTTGGGATCGGTGGCGGTTACAAGGTTCCTGTCCACCTCCACTTCCTCACCCGTGTAGCAGGCGCCGGCGTTTTCCAGATCGTCCTTTATGGCAAAGAACCCGGTTACCCTTCTTCCCCTGACCACCTTTGCGGATATGAGAACCCACGGTCCGTGGCAGACGGCGCATATCAGCTTCTCCTCCTCGTTGTGTCTTCTGATGAGGTTGAGAAGCTCCGGATACCTTCTGAGCCTGTCGGGAGCGTAACCTCCGGGGATGAACACGCAGTCGAAGGTGTCGTGGATGACCTCCTTGAGAAGGACGTCGGGGACGAAGCTCATTCCCCTCTTTCCCCTGTACTCCCTTCTGACAGGTGCGGCGGACACAACTTCGAACCCCTCCTCCCTGAACCTCATGTAGGGGTAGAGGAACTCCGAATCCTCCACCAGATCCTCCAGAAGGATCAAAACCCTTTTCATGAGATTAAATTTTACTTCATGAGAGAAGCTCTTATTCTCCTTTTCCTCATAGTCTCCTACAACTTTATACTCTGGTTCATAACCGAGCAGGGACTGTCCCCCGTTCCCCTCTTTCCCCAAGACGTTTACCACGTCATACTGGTTCTCTCCTTCAACTCCGTCCTGTACATAAGCTGGCTCTTCGGAGAAAGACACAGAACA
Organism: Aquifex aeolicus; assembly: GCA_011375045.1. Taxonomy (GTDB): domain Bacteria; phylum Aquificota; class Aquificia; order Aquificales; family Aquificaceae; genus Hydrogenivirga; species Hydrogenivirga aeolica_A. The sequence goes on along the minus strand of DRNB01000330.1, from coordinate 7,934 downwards.
GTTCAGTGGATAGGCTATCTGTTCTTTTTTCAGATCGTCGCCCTGAGCTTTTACTTCAGAAGCCTCGAGATAGTGGTGCGGGATCTTCCCCCCGTGATCTTCACCTTCGCCCTCGTAGCCCTCTTCGAGTCCCCCACCGAGAAGGAGATAAAGAGCATAGAGAGGGAAAGGGAAGAGCTGCTTGTGGAGATGGACAGGATAAGGAGGGAGAGGGAGCGCATAGACGCCCGTCTGAGAATGCTCAGACAGGAGATCAGGAAGCTCGAGGAGGAAAGGAGCAGAGCGGAGGTCAGCTCCGCCCAGCGGGAGGAGCTGGAGGAGAGGCTCAGGAAGCTTCAGGAGGAGCTGGAGGAATACAGGGAAAAGGAGAGCAGACTTTTAGAGTCCAACAGAAAGCTGTTCCAGCTCCTCGATATGCTCAGGAGTGAGTCTGATGTAAAGAGCAGCAGGGAGGAGCTGACGGGTCTCAGAAAGGAACGGCGGAAGCTCATAAAGGAGCTTATACAGCTTCAGGAGCTTGTCGATATATACGCGGACGAAAACGAAAAGCTCAAGGAGGAGAACAGAAAGCTCTCCGAGAGGCTGAAGGACCTTCAGAACAGGCTGAGCGTCTTGGAGATCGAGGTGGAGAACCTGTCCAGAAAACCCCCCGACCCCGAGAGCGCCTACAGGGAAATCCTCAGCTCCCTGCCGGAGGTAGAGATCTCCGACAGAGCCCTCGGGGAGCTGATCAGATCCGATCCCGACAAACGCAGAAGCTTTGTAAGGGAGCTGATCAAGTTCTCCCTGCGGGAGGGAAAGGGGAGGATCGAACCCCTCAGCACCCTGAAGGGTGTTTACAAGCTCAAGTTCTCCGGAGGCAGGATCTACGTGAGGAGGAAGGGTGAAAGGTGGGAGGTCGTCGGCTTTCTGGATTCTGAGGATGAAAAGGAGAAGGAGCGCTACATAAGAAACGTTCTGAGCAGACTTTCCTGAAGCCAAGGCGGTGTAAAATAATCGTTACAGATACGCTCTTTACAGGAGGACTGTTAAATGGCAGATCTGAAAAACGTGCTGGAGAACATCGTCCGTTTCAGACCCGAGGGACTGTGGGTAACCTCCCTCTACCTTCACCTGAGACCCGAGGACAGACAGGACAACAAATACACAAGGGTTTTCAAGGATATGGTGAGGGAAAAGAAAAAGGAGCTGAGGGAGAGGGTTACAGACCCGGAGGTTATCCGATCGATAGAGAGGGACTTCGAACAGATAGAAGGCTTCCTCGCCCAGCCTGAGAATTTGAAGAACTGCAGGGGTATAGCCATCTTCTCCTGCTCGGGAGCCGGCTTCTTCGAGGTGGTCAAACTGCCCTACGTTTACCGCAACAGGCTCCTGATAGCGCCGGACCCTCTGATCAGGGAGATAGCCGCCATAGACGAGGAGTTCGGCAGGATAGGGGTGCTCCTTGTGGACCGCAAGCACATAAGGTATTTCCTTCTGGATGCAGGAGGGATAGAGGAGGATCTGGACTTTCTGGAACCCCTCGCCACAAGAGCCCACAGGTTCCACAGCGGAGGAACAGCCCTCAAGGGTGCCGAGGGGACCTTTCAGCTTCGCCTTCCGGCGAGAAGAGCCGCCCCCAACATGATTCAGCACTCCTTCGGTGAGTGGAGATTCCACATGCGGATAAGGGAGGAGAAGCACAGGGTTTTCAAGATAGCGGCGGACGCCGCCTTCGAGGAGTGGAAGAGGAGCAAGTTCGAGAGGCTCGTGGTGGGAGGCTTCTTAGAGGAAGGTCTCAGGGAGATAGAGAACCACCTTCACCCCTACCTCAGGGAGAGGCTCGTCGGCTACGTAGAGGTTAACCCGTCCCTTGCCCGGCCGGCGGAGGTCAGGGAGAAGGTCCTCGATCTCCTGAGGGACAGAGACAGAGAGGAGGAGAGGGAGCTGCTGAGGGAGCTGGAGGAGCTGACGGGGAGAGGTCTCGCGGTAAACGGAACGTCCCGCGTTTTGGAGATGCTCGCTGCGGGTAACGTCAGGACGCTCCTCGTTCCCGAAGACTTCGAAAAGCCCGGCTACCTGTGTCCCACAACGCACCTCGTTTCCCTGAAGCCCGAGTGCCCCCTCGCCGAAGAGAAACCCATCCCCGTGGAGGACATAGTGGACGAGGTCATGGAGGAAGCCCTCGAGCAGAGAGCCCGCATCGAGGTGATCGTGGACCCAGATGTCCAGAAGCGGATAGACGGACTCGCCGCCTTTCTGAGATTTAGCCTATGAACGAAGAGAGGCTGATGATCTTCATCGACGGCTCCAATCTGTTCCACGGAATAAGGTATCTGAACATAAGGGTGGACTACGTGAGGCTCGTGGAGTTTTTGCGGGAGAGCAGGCGCCTTGTGAGAACCTACTTTTACACAGCTGTTCCCCAGGACAGGGACGTCAGAAAGGGAACACCGGAGTGGGAGAGTCTGATACGTCAGAAACGGTTTCTGGACGAACTCGCCCTCTCAGGCATCAAGGTAAAGCTCGCCCGCCTGAGAAAGCTCCCCTCGGGTGAGTTTCTGGAGAAGGAGGTCGACATAATGCTGGCGACCGATATGCTCTCCCTCGCCTATCAGGACGCTTACGATACGGCAGTGCTCGTCAGCGGGGACAGCGATTTCATATACACGGTCGAAGAGATCCAGAGGATAGGAAAAAGGGTGGAAAACGCCACCTTCAAGAGGACAAGCTCCTACAATCTGCGCAAAACGTGCGATCGCTTTGTTCTGCTCGATAACTTTCTGGACAGATTCACCTACGAGGAGAAGCCAGCGGTTTACGAAGAGATGGGTTTCTGGGCTAAGATAAAGAGCCTCTGGAAAAGATGAAGGTGCTGGCTGCAACCACCAACCGGGGGAAGCTCGCAGAGATCAGACGGATCCTCACGCCGGCCGGCATCGAAGTTGTTTCCCCCTGGGAGAACCTCGAGGTCAGGGAAACAGGCACAACCTTTCTCGAAAACGCTTATCTGAAAGCCGAGGCTTACTACAGGAGGTTTGGTCTCCCAGCCCTTGCGGACGATTCCGGTCTGGTGGTGGACGCCCTCGAAGGTTATCCGGGTGTTTTCTCAAGCAGGTTTTACGCCCTGACCTTCGGCGGAAGGGAGGAGGTTACAGGGTCTCCGGACGAAGCTAACGTTAGAAAGCTCCTGCGTCTTATGGAGGGGAAGAGGAACAGGAGCGCCCGCTTTGTAGCTTACGTTGTTCTCTACACGGGAACGGGGGGGTTCTTTGCCCACGGAGAGTGTGCGGGCACCCTGACGGAGAAACCCCGGGGAAAGGGAGGTTTTGGATACGATCCCGTTTTTCAGCCGATCGGTTACACTAAGACAATGGCGGAGCTTCCGCCCCAGGAGAAGGACAGGATATCCCACCGGGGACTTGCCCTCCGGAGGCTTCTTCAGATCATAAGGAACTGCAAACAGCTGTGAACCTCAGGGATCGTATAAGAACACTGACCGCTCTGAAAAGCACCCTTCACGTCTGGGAGATACTGGCTATAAACAGATACAGAAAATACAGGGCTATCGTAAGCTCCCATCTGCCCTATTTTCTGAGACTTCAGGAGGTTCTGGAGCACCTCTACGCTCTTTATCCCGGTGTCAGAAGAGGTCTGCTGGAGGTAAGAAAGGAGCGCAAGATAGACGCTCTTGTTCTCGGATCAGACAGAGGCTACATAGGAGACCTCGTCAGCAGGGTGCTCAGAGTCTATACGGAGTTTGCCTCTTACCGCAGGGGTGTTCAGATAAACCTCTTCTTTGTGGGGAGGAGAGGCTTCAGAGAGGATCTGCCCGGTAGAAAACTGGCTCTTGTGGAGGGAGCCTTCGGTAAAGACATAGATCTGCGGAAAGTCGATGATCTGGCGGTTCTCCTGATGAAGCGTTACATGAAGCAGGAGAGCGACGCCTGTTACGTTTTCTTTCAGAGACCGGAGGTTCCCTTAGGGCTCAGGGGTGGTGCTGTGGAACAGCGGGAGGAAAGGGAGAGGGAGGAAGAAAGCCCCTTTTTCTACCCGGGCTTTCAGGAAGTTCTCAGAGCAAAACCTCACGCCGCCGTGGAAAGGGGAAGCTACAGACCCGTGGTCCTCCGCTTTCTACCGCCGGACATACGTAAAAGGTACTCCCCCGACCTTATCCTGAACATAGAGGCGGAGGAAGAGGAGTTTCTGCACACCCTTCTCGATCTGTACATGCGCTTCTTTATGAAGGAGGTTTTCATGGAGCACTTTACCTCCATAAACTTCGCCCGCTACAGAACCATAAGACGGATCACAGAAAACATAGACAGGAAGATAGGAGAATACAGAAGGCTTCAGAACAAACTCCGTCAGGAAAAGATAAACAAGGAGATAGAGGATATTGTTCTCTCCCACATGGCGGAGGAGGAAAAGAAAGAGAGGGATTTCATCGAAGAGGGTTTCACCCTGAGGGTAGATTACCGACTGCCTCAGGAGACCGTGTCCCTTCTGAGGACCAGACTTCAGAGACTCGGCTTCTCCATCAGGGACGTGGAGCGGAGGAGTCTCATAGGGGGAATCCAGCTTCTCGACAGGAACAGGGTAGTAGATCTGTCCGTGCAGGGAAAACTAAGATCCCTGAGGCTTTATATTAAAAATATACTGAGAAGCTCGGGCTGGTAGCTCAGCCGGCAGAGCAGCGGACTCTTAATCCGCGGGTCGCGGGTTCGAATCCCGCCCAGCCCACACTCAGTTTCCATTACAAATCTGATTTCGCCACGATATAGGTGAGACTGATCAGCTTCTCTCCTGAACAGCTCTATCAAGTATTCAAGATCTGTATCAAAGGGGTCAAGAATCTCTTTCTCTATTTCCCTGAGTATAAGCTCGTAAGGAGACAGGATTGTATCAACTCCTTGCATAACAGTTTTGGGATCCCTGATTTTTTTGAGTTCTTCAAAGTAGGTGTCTATCAACCAGTCCACAGGTTAAGCCTGTATGAGCTTGAGGGGTATTTCCGCAGGTTTACCTTTGAACCTTTCGGTGAAGTGCTCTATCTCTATACCCACCACCTTCCCCTCTTTATCGTAATCAAGGACAACCCCCTCCATAACCTCTTCCGATTCCACGCTCGGCACGTCAATAAGTTCTATGTAAAGCGTATCCGTGTCGGGGAAGTACTGCACCTTCATCTTCCAACCTCCTTTTTAAAATTTCTGTCAAAAAATGCATTATGCACAGTTTCCCCATCTTGCAGAAATACAACCCTCAGATATTTATCCACTTCTTTTATGTAGATCCACTTCCGTACCCTCCCGTCCTCTTGCGCTTCTTCTCTAACAACCTCTCCCCCCTGCCTTGCCATTTCTATCCACTCGGGCTTGAGGTAAGTGCGCTTATGGATAACCTTAGCTAAAAAGTATGGAGTGGCTTTTCCCCATTCCATGTCTGCTACTCTTGATCCTCCCGCATATAATATACCACTCCGCCAAAAATTTTACTTTTTTTTATAAAAAGTTGAAGTGTAGGAAACAAGAATTTGTGAACTTGGAAGCGATAAACTTATTGAAATATGAAGATGTCAACTTCTTCAAGTAAAGAAACCTCTTGATAAAGTTTACCACTGGCACAGAGTCCCTTCAAGTGTCAAGGCAAAGGCAGTTCTACTCTACTTCAGATTTCATTACCCTCTACACCCTTCTGGAGGTTAAAAGTTGACATTGTCGCCGACTAAGGCGGGAATTACACCTAAATTGCAGGGACTATACACAGCTCACAACCGTCGGTATTGTCCGGGGGGAGAGAAGGATTTATAATATAAAATCCGAAAGGGCGCGTAGCTCAATTGGCAGAGCGGGCGGCTCATAACCGCCCGGTTGGGGGTTCGAGTCCTCCCGCGCCCATGGAAAAGGAGGTCTATCACGGGGGGAGAGGACTTCAGATGGGAAGCCTATAAGTTCAGAGCCTACGAAAGATACCTCTTCGATTACAGAGAACTTCTGGAGGGGGAAACCCACAGGGGTAAAGTGGAGATCCTCATAGAAAAGGAGGGGAAAGCGTTCAGGCTAACCTTCAGGGGTAGCTACCGCAGGTGGAGCGGAACCGTGAGTCGCACCTTCAGCACAGCTCAGGAAGTAGCCGGCTGGATTCTGATGAGGATGTTCTTCGATCACTACTGGCTCATACCCTTAGGACGAACCCTGTTCTCCCGCGGGCTTGTAAGGGCGCTTACCCGTCAGAGTATAGACTGGAAGCTCGGGAGGAGGAAACTCGAGGAGGGCGTGGTTAGGATCGTGAGGGAGTGCACCGAGGCTGGTATGAAGGGAAGAGTCCTCGAACTGCTCAGAAAAGGAGAGGTTTTTCTGAGGCTCTGTGTCAGTCCCCGGGCTTCCCTACCCCTTTACCTTTACCGAAAGGAAGGGATTAACGTGTACGAAATAAGGCTCCTTTCCTACTCTAACGTAAAATAAATCCCATGAGGAGGGAGGAGATACTCAGGCTGCTGAGGATTCAGGAGATCGATCAGGAGATAGAGCGTCTGGAACGGCATCTGCGAAAGGTGCGGGAGGAAAGGGAGAGGCGGGAGAGAGAGCTTGCCGGCGTCTGCGAGGAGGAAACATCCCTCGAAAGGAAGGAGGCGGAGCTTACAGGAAAGCTCCGCAGTTTAAGGGAGAAGCTCTCCGAGGAGGAGGATCTCCTCGAAAAGACGGAGCGCAGGATGCTGGCTGTGAGGAAGGATCACGAATACAGGGCACTTCTCAGGGAAAAAGCCAAGCACGAGGACACCATACTCAAGCTGTTCTACGATATAGAGGACCTCGAGCGAAAGATCTCCGAATTCAGAGAAGAGGCGGAGCGAAGGTATCCCCTCCTGAAAAGAAAAGCCGAGGAGTTGAGGGAGGAAATAGAAGAACTTATAGATGAAGAAAGTACGGTGATAAACAGACTTAAAAACACAAAAGAGGACAGAGAAAAGCTCATAGAAAGCATAGATGAAGCGAGCCTGAGGTTCTACAATGAGGCAAAAGGACGCTTTGGAACCACCATTATAGCCAAAATAGAGGAAGGTGTATGCACAGGTTGCGGAATGAAGATCCCTGATGTCCTTTTTTCCAAGCTCGTCAGGGAAAACAGTATAGAGAGGTGTCCCAGCTGTGGCAGATATATCTACTACAGGTTATAATATAATTATGAAAAGTCCGGAGGAAATCAAAGAGCTTGAAGAAGCCATAGACTACGGTGCCGAATCTATAAAAGCGGTAACGGGTCTCGAACACGTCCGTCTCAGACCCGCCATGTACATCGGAGACATAGGGGAGAGGGGACTTCACCACCTCATATGGGAGATCCTCGACAACGCGGTCGACGAAGCCATGGCGGGTCATGCCCGGAACATCTCGGTGGTGATCCACAACGACGGATCCGTTACGGTGGAGGATGACGGCCGGGGTATCCCTGTGGACGTGCATCCGGAGACAGGCAGACCTGCCGTGGAGATGGTGTTCACCCTGCTCGGAGCAGGAGGAAAGTTCGAGAAGAAGGTTTACACCTACTCGGGAGGTCTGCACGGCGTCGGTGCGAGTGTGGTGAACGCTCTCTCCGAGTGGCTGGTTGTCGAGGTTTACAGGGAGGGTAAGATATACAGGCAGGAGTTCCGCAGGGGGGAACCCGCCTACGATCTCAAGGTGGTGGGAACCACCACAAAGCGGGGAACGAGGGTAACCTTCAAACCTGACCCGGAGATATTCGAAGTTACGAAGATCAGGTTCGACACGGTCGAAAAAAGGATAAGGGAGCTCGCCTATCTAAACCCCAGCGTTCGCTTTCTGCTCAGGGACGAGCGAACAGGAAAGGAGCTGGTTTACCAGTTCGAGAAGGGGATAGCGGAGCTGGTGGAGTTTCTCTCTCAGGGTAAGGATCCCCTCTTCAGGGAGATAATCCGCATTCAGGGGGAGAGG
>DRNB01000329.1 GCA_011375045.1 Aquifex aeolicus | reverse complement strand
CGTACTCCACATGCCTCAGCTCCCTGATTACAACCACCTTTATCTGCCCCGGATAATCCATCTCCTCCTCTATCTTCTTGGCTATCTCCTTGGAAAGGAGGAAGGCGTCCTCGTCCGTTATCTCCTCCGGATCCACTATGACCCTCACCTCTCTGCCCGCCTGAACAGCGTAAGCGTTCGCCACACCTTTAAAGGACTTGACTATCTCCTCCAGCTTCTCTAACCTTTTGAGGTAGGCTTCGAGGGTTTCCCTGCGCGCTCCGGGTCTTGCCGCCGAAAGGGCGTCGGCAGCGCAGACGAGGGCTACCTCCGGATACCTGATCTGATCCTCTTCGTGGTGCGCCTTTATGGCGTTTATAACGGCGTCCGGCTCCCCGTATCTTCTGCAGAGCTCGACCCCTATGTCGGTGTGGGATCCTCCAAGCTCGTGGGAAACAGCTTTACCGACATCATGAAGCAGTCCCGCCCGCCGGGCTAACTTCGCATCCAGTCCAAGCTCCTCCGCCATCAGACCTGCGAGGTGAGCCACCTCCTTGGAGTGGAGGAGAACGTTCTGGGAGTAGCTTGTCCTGAAGTAGAGCTTCCCTATGTAGTAGTAAAGACCGGGGTTTATGTCGTGGAGCCCCAGCTCGAAGGCTGTTTCCTCTCCCATCTTTCTGATTCTGTCGTCCATCTCCTTCTTGACCTCATCCACTATCTCCTCTATGCGTGCCGGGTGTATCCTTCCGTCCTGAATCAGGCGCTCCAGCGCCTCGCGGGCTATCTCCCTTCTCATGGGATCGAAGGAGGAGATGGTAACGACGTCCGGCGTGTCGTCTATAATCAGATCCACCCCCGTCAGCAGTTCGAAGGTTCTGATGTTTCTCCCCTCCCTTCCTATTATTCTTCCCTTGAACTCATTGCTGGGGAGCTCCACCGCCGTGGTTGTGTAGTTTATGGCTATCTGGGGGGAGATCCGCTGAACGGCGGTCGTAACTATCCTTTTAGCTTCGGTTTCTGCCTTCTCCTTCGCCTCCTCCTCTATCTTCTTCATCAGCCTGAGGGCTTCGAGTCTGCTTTCCTCCTCCACCTTCCTCATGAGCTCCTCCCGGGCTTCCTCGAGGGTCAGGGAGGCTATCCGCTGTAGCTCGAGGATCTCCTGCTCCTTCATCTTCCTGATCTCCTCCTGCTCCCTGAGGAGGGTTTGCTCGAGCTCGGAAAGCTCCTTCTTCCTCAGCTCCACCTCCCGCTCCGCCTGTCTGACCTCCTTCTCCCTTCTGTATATCTCCTCCTCCCTGCGCTCCAGGACCTCCCACTTCCTCTCTATCTGTCTCTCTCTGGAGTGGAGGCTCTCCTCCAGATCCTTTACCTCCCTTTTCCTTTCCTCGAGCTCCCGTCTGAGGCGCTCAGCCTCCCGCTGAGCGTCCGCAAGGATCCTCTGGGCTTTCTCATCCGCCTCCCTGAGAAGAGCCTCCGCCTTTTCCTGAGCTTCCTTCACAAGCCTTAGGGCTTCCTCCTCCGCCTTTTTGATCTCCTGCTCTATGTCCACGGGAGGGGGCTGGGGTTCCTTTTTTCCCCCTCTCGCTATAACGAACACCAGGGAACCAAAAACGAGAGCTGCGATAGCTATTCCTATAAGCACCGCTGGATCCATATCACAACCTCCTTATCACCTCTTTCTCAGTTACCACCACATCGACGGGTCTGTCCCACGGATCCCGGGGTACGCTTTCGAGAACCTGAAAGGCGTAGGCGACGCCCACCTTCAGAGCTTTTATTCTGTTCAGAAGTCTGTCGTAGTAGCCTTTTCCGAAACCTATACGGTATCCCGCTCTGTCAAAGAGGATGCCGGGGACAAGGGCGAGATCGAGATCCTCAGGCTCTACCCTTACACCTTCGGTGGGCTCCAGAACCCCGAAGCTACCCTTCTTCAGGGAGCTGAGGCTGCTGACAAGATACAGGCCGAGGTGCTCACCCTCCACCTTCGGAAGGGCTACCTGTCCTCCTTTTTTCATGAAGACACGCATGAGGGGGGTGATATCCGGCTCACCCCTGAGGGGGTAGTAGAAGAGAATCAGTCGGGCTTCCCGGAGCTCCCTTAGACAGAAGAGGTTCTCTGTAATTTTCCTGTCCTTTTTTCTTCTGAGACCTTCCTCCAGTCTGACCCTTCTCTTGAGGAACTCCCTTCTCGCCGTCTCCTTTGTCAGCGCCAATCTTCCACCTCCTGTTTCCAGGAGGGGAAGGCAAGAGGTGTGGGAACCCACCCTGCCGTGGCCGCAGGAGACGTCGGTGGGCCTCCGCTCTCAAGGTGGGAACCCTCTCGGAGTGCCCTGCGGGGACTCCCCCGAAGCCGGGTTCCCTTTCAGCCCACTTGTAGGCCCCAATGATCATCTCCGGGCCACGCACAGGGCAGGAGTTTTTATCTTATCTCCACGCCCAGTAGCTCCCTCAGTCTCCTGATGAGGCTACCGATCAAAGCGTTCGCTTCCTCGCTCGAAAGACTGCCTTCAAAACTTCTGAGCACCACTCTAACTCCTACACTCTTCTTGCCTTCCCCTACCTTTTCACCTGCGTAGAGGTCGAACACCATCGCCTCTTCCATCTTATCACCGAGGTGAGATTTAATCTCATTTAATAATTTACTCACCGGCAGGTTTTTGTCCACCAGAAGGGCAAGATCCCTCACAACAGGTGGATACTTGGACAGGGCTCTGTAGTGGGGAAGCCTTTCTGCAAAGAGGGGATCGAGACGGATCTCCGCTACGAGGGGATCCT
>DRNB01000328.1 GCA_011375045.1 Aquifex aeolicus | reverse complement strand
GCTCAGAGAGCCGGTCCCAGCACCGGTGTTCCCACCTACACCGCCCAGTCCGATCTTCTCTTTGTTCTCTTCGCGGGACACGGGGATTTCCCGAGGGTTGTTCTGGCGCCGGGGTATCCTGAGGAAGCCTACGAGCTCACCAGATACGCCCTCAACGTGGCGTGGAAGTTTCAGGTTCCCGTAATAGTCTTAGGGGACAAGCACCTTGGGGAGAGTTACTTCACGGTCCGGCTGAGGAGGGAAAGGGTTGTAGAGGAACCGCGTCTGTGGACCGGTGAGGGGGAGTTCAAAAGATATCAGATAACGGAGGACGGAGTATCACCCCTCGCCTTCCCCGGCAGAAGGGGTGCGGTTGTCAAGGCGACAAGCTACGAACACGATGAGCGGGGCATTACCGTAGAGGATGCGGATTCGGTCAGGAGAATGCAGGAAAAGAGACTCAGAAAGTGGAAAACCCTCGAAGAGGAGCTGACCGCCGCAGAAAGCAGCGTCTCCGTAAGCGGGAGGGAGGACGCGGATACGGTTGTTCTGACCTACGGATCGACGGCGGGAGCGGTGGAGGATGTTGCGGAGGAAGTGGGCTACAGGGTTGTCCGTCCCCTCCTTCTGGAACCCTTCCCCCGGCAAAAGGTTCTGGAGCACATCGCAGGCGCACAGAGACTCGTGGTTGTGGAGGGCACAGCGTCCGGACAGTTCGAAAAGCTGCTGAACATGCACGGCATAAGGGTTCACGACCGCGTAAGGAAGTTTGACGGAAGACCTTTCTTCAGGGAGGAGCTGAAGGATCTCCTCAGGGGGGTGGTTCATGGGTAGCCTTTACACGGGAGCGGAGATTACCTGGTGCAGGCTATGCGGCAACTTTGGCATCATGAGCGCCTTCGCCTGGGCTGTGGAAGAGCTTGCGGAAAGGATCCCCCCCGAGCGCTTCGTCATACTCTCCGGAATAGGATGCCACGGGAAGATAGTCGACTACCTGAAGCTCAACAGCTTCTACGCTCTCCACGGAAGAGCGCTCCCCACAGCGACGGGGATAAAGCTCGCCAACCCCGACCTGCAGGTTGTCTGCTTTGTGGGGGACGGAGACGTTTACGCGGAGGGGCTCTCCCACCTGATCTTCGCCGCAAAGAGGAACTCGGACGTAACCGTCCTCGTTCACGACAACAGATCCTATAGCCTGACCACGGGTCAGTTCACACCCACGAGCCCGGTAACCTTCAGGGGGAAGTCCACCCCCAAGGGGTCCCCGGAGGATCCCATGAACCCCCTCGCTCTGATGCTTTCCGCAGGCGCTACCTTCGTGGCAAGGGGCTACGCAGGTTACACGGATCACCTCAAGGAGCTGATAAAGAGGGCGATACTCCACAGGGGCTTTTCCTTCGTGAACGTGCTTCAACCCTGCGTCGTTTTCTACAACACCTACGACCTTTACAACAGGCTAACCTACAGACTCGAAGATACGGATCACGACCCCGGAAGCTACGAGGAGGCTTACAGAAGGGCGTTGGAGTGGGACTACAACAGGGATGACGTAAGAATCCCCATAGGTGTCTTCTACGAGGTTGAAAAGCCTGTGTATGAGGAGAGGATCTTAGGGTGCTGATCTGGACCGAAAAGGAGGAACTCAGAAAGCTCGTCGATCTTCTGAGGGGAAAGGGTTTCAGGGTCGTGGCCCCCGTCCTTTCGGAGGGTGTGATCCGCTACCGGGAGGTTTCCCACGGCGGGGAGCTTCCCTCCGGAGTAGCCGAGAAGCTTAGCAGGGGAAGCTACAGGCTGATCGAAGGGAAGGAGGGTAGCCTCTTCTCCTACACCCACGGACCCGATTCCCCCAAGGGCTACCTGCACCCACCGCTTACCGAACTGCTGAGGGTAAAACCGGACCTGAGTCAGGAGATTCCCCTGCCGGTCGGAAGGTTCGCCTTCCTCGCTCTGAGAGCCTGTGATCTGAAGGCTCTGGACATCCTCGGGAGGGTTTTCCTCGGAGGTCTGTTTGTGGACACCCATTACGCTAAGCTCAGGGAGGGGCTGTTCGTGGTGGGGGTAAACTGCACAGCTCCCTCCGAGGTATGCTTCTGCGGGGACATGGGAAGCGGTCCGCAGATAAGCGGGGGAGCGGACCTTACGGTAACGGAGCTTGGGGAAGGGCTTCTGATCAGGGCTACAACACCCGCAGGAGAAAGGGTGCTCTCCGAGCTTAAGGGAAGGGATCCCCTCCCCGAGGAGCTCGAGGAGGAGGAGTTCCTGATCCGCAGAGCCACCGAAAAGGTGATGGGTCATCTGAAGGTGGAGAACCTGCCCCGGAGGCTCCTCGCCCGGCTGGAGGATCCCCGATGGAGCAGAGTTTCGGAGAGATGCCTCGCCTGCGGCAGCTGCACCATGGTTTGCCCCACCTGCTTCTGCTACGAGGTTTTCGATGAGGTAAAGCCGGACGGCTCGGAGAGCGTGAGGCTAAGACAGTGGGACGTGTGCTTCCGGGAAGGCTTCTCCGCAATTCACGGCGTCCCCCTCAGATCCTCCGTTGCCTCCCGCTACAGACAGTGGCTCATGCACAAGTTCTCCTACTGGATGGAGCAGTTTGGAAGCTCCGGATGTGTGGGGTGCGGACGCTGTATAGTCTGGTGTCCGGTAGGTATAGACGTCAGGGAGTCCGTCAGGGAGATCCTGAACGATGGGTAGCCCCTTCGAACTGCGCAGGGCAAAGATAGTCAGGGTGGTGGAGGAGAACCCCAGAACCCGCAGGTTTCTCCTGCAGGTGGAGAACTTCCCACCCTTCAGACCCGGTCAGTTTAACATGCTCTACGTTTACGCTCAGGGAGAGGTCCCAATATCCATAAGCTCTATCCGGAGGGATCTTCTGGAGCACACGGTCAGATTTGCAGGGGAGGTTACGGAGGATCTCTTCAGGCTCGGGGAGGGAGACTTCATCGGTGTGCGCGGTCCCTACGGGTCCTGCTTTCCCCTCGAAGAGTGCGTCGGCATGGACATACTGCTTGTGGCGGGGGGACTGGGTTTAGCGGAGATAAAACCCGCTCTCGAGTATATCTTAGAGCACAGGG
>DRNB01000327.1 GCA_011375045.1 Aquifex aeolicus | reverse complement strand
TCCACCAGCTTTCCTTTCTCCAATAGGAAGGTGTAGGTGAGGGGCGTGGTCCACTTGAAGCTGCTCCCTCCGAGGGAGGGTGAGGAAAAGCCGCCGAGAAGGGGATCGTAGCGCACCTCCAGATCGAGGAGGAACCTCTCGAGAAACTCCCTGTAAGTTTCCCTGTCGATCCTCTCCAGAACCACCGTTTCCCCTGAAGGGGAAACGGTTACTCCCCCCTCGAGGATAAGGTTCAGAATCCCCAGGAGATCCTCCTCTCCTACCGCTCCGTGGAACCGGAAGAGGACCTTCCCCCTCGGATCGAGGACCACCGTGAAGGGGGTTCCCCTTCCCCCGAAGCGGACGAAGAGATCCCTGTCCCTGTCGGCGTCGAGGAGGAGGGGGGTAAAGTGAAGGCTCAGAGCGCTTCTTAACTCTTCGCTTCCGAGAACCTCCTCGTAAACCCTGCACCAGCTACACCAGCGGGCGGAGAAGTAGAGAAAGAGGGGCTTCCCGCTGCGGGCGGATCGGGCAAAAGCCTCCCGGGCGTCCCTCAGCCAGAAGGAACCGGGCGTTTCCTGCCGTCTCTCACAGGATACGAGGAGGAGAAGGAAAAGGATCAGGACGGCCGGTTTCATTCGCTGATAAGTGAGTACCAGAGCATAAGTCCGTCGTGGCTCCCCAGTATATCCTCGGAGGCTCTCTCGGGATGGGGCATCATACCGAAGACGTTTCCCTCCCTGTTCATTACCCCTGCGATGTTTGAAAGGGAGCCGTTGGGGTTTGCGGATTCGGTAACCTCCCCCTGTTCGGTAGTGTATCTGAAGAGGATCTGTCCTCTGTGCTCCATTTCTTTGAGCTCCTCCTCCGGGACGTAGTATCTTCCGTCCTGATGGGCTACGGGGATCCTCAGAACCTCACCCCTGTCCAGCTTTCTGGTGAAGCGGGTTTCGCTGTTCTCCACCCTGAGGAAAACGTCCCGGCAGACAAAACGCATGTTGAGGTTGGGCAGGAGCGCTCCGGGCAGGAGACCGAGCTCCGTGAGTATCTGAAAGCCGTTGCAGATACCTATAACGAGTCCTCCCTTTGCTGCGAAGTCCACAACAGCCTGCGCCAGAGGCGTCTTTGCGGCGAGGGCTCCCGGTCTCAGGTAGTCGCCGAAGGAGAAACCCCCCGGCAGGATCACGCAGTCGAAGCGGGAGAGATCCGTGAGGTTGTGGGACACAAACTCCACCTCCTTTTCGAGGACGTCCCTTATAACGTAGTAGGTGTCGTAATCGCAGTTGGAGCCGGGAAAGACACAGACGGCGAATTTCATCAGGATTCCTCTATTTCGAACTCCTCTATGAGGGGGTTCACCACATACTTCTCGACCATCTCGCGGACGTCGGTGTCCTCCTCCACCTCGAACTCCAGAAGCTTCCCCACGCGCAGTCCCTTTACCCTGAAGCCTCTGTCCCTGAGAAGCTCCTCCACAGCTCTACCCTGAGGATCCAGGAGACCCTCCCTCGGTCTAATCAGCACCCTTATCTTCTTCATCCCCGTAACCCTCTGACTTTACCACGATCTTGTGGATCTCGTCCCCTTCCTCTAAATCCCACCTCTTCTTAGCAAGTCCGCTCCTTTTGCTGAGGGGTATATCTTCGGCGGTAATTCTGTCGTAGAAGGCTTTTCCCGACTTTGTGGTTATGAGAAGCTCCACCTTTTCCTTCAGGGGTATAAGGTCCACGAGCCTTTCCCGGGCGGAACCGAGCACGCTTACCCCCTTCACCCCCCTGTTCCTTACCCCTATCTCCTGCTGATATATCCGCTTTACCTTCCCGTCAGGGGTAACCACCAGGAGGAAGGGTTCATCCCTGAGGATCCGGGTACCCGCCACCCCGTCCTCTTCCTCTACCTTTATGCCCTGTGAACCTTTCGTGCCCGGCGTTGCCGGAGGTATCTCCCTGACGCTGAACCTCGCAACCTTGCCCCTCCTCGTGAACATAAGGATATCGCTCTTGTCAAGGGACTGGGCTATACCCACGACCTCATCGTCCTCCATGAGCTTGATTATCTTCATACCCTGCGCCTTGTATTCGAACTCAACGAGGGGAATCTTCTTTATAAACCCGTTCCTTGTGGCGAGGAGGAGCCTGTCCGCAAAGCGCTCCCTTATGAAGGCGCCTACGAGCTTTTCTCCCGACTCCCTGAAGTTTACCCTGCTTCCCTGCAAAGCCTGTGAACCGGCTATCCAGTAAACCCTTCCCCTGTTCGAGACCAGAAAGAGACCTTCGGTAAAGGGCACGTCGAGAATGTTTATGACAGGTGCCTCGCCCTCGGGCATGTTCTCCACGGGCATGACCCTGCCGTTTTCGAGAACCGCTACCACGAGGGAACCCTGCTTCAGCTCCTCCTCCAGACCCTCCACGAAGGTTCGGCGCGGATCCCCGAACCTTTTAACAAGCTGCTGGGTCTCTTCGATAAATATCCTCACCCGCTCCTCTTCGCTTCCCACCACCTTCCGGTAGTAGTCTATCTTTTTCAGGAGATCGTCAGCCTCCGCCCTGAGCTTCTCCCTCTCGAGGGAGGTTAGCCTCTGGAGTCTCATGTCGAGAACCGCCTGAGCCTGCTTCTCCGTCAGACCAAACCTGTCCTGAAGCACCGCCCGCGCCTGGGCTGTGTCCGCCGAGCGCCTTATGCTCTCTATAACCTCGTCCAGGTTGTTGAGGGCTACGAGCAGTCCCTCGACGATGTGCAGTCTGTCCTCCGCCTTCCTGAGGAAGTAGCGGGTTCTGTTCAGAATAACCCTGAGCCTGTGCTTTATGAACTCCCTGAGGATTTCCCTGATACCAACCAGTCTGGGTTCCCCGTTTATCAGGACGACGAGGTTCACCGGAAAACCCTTACGGAGCTGTGTGTGTTTGTAGAGCTTCTTCAGAACCTTCTCCCCTTTTGCCTCCCTCTTCAGCTCTATAACGATTCTGATCCCCTCCTTGTCCGACTCATCCCTTATGTCCGAAATCTCCTTTATCTTCCCGCTTCTGACGGTGTCCGCTATCTTCCTGATAAGCTCGGACTTGTTCACCTGATAGGGAATCTCCGTAACAACTATCTGCTCCCTGCCCCCCTGAACCTTCTCCACGTGAGCCTTCGCCCTTATCTGGATCACTCCCCTTCCCGTTTCGTATATCTCCTTCAGGTCCTTGAAGTTCTCTAAGATCCCGCCGGTCGGAAAGTCAGGTCCCCTGATTATCCCGAGGAGATCCTCTGTTGTCATCGAAGGATTCCTGGCAAGCTCCACAAGAGCCTTTCCCACCTCCCGGAGGTTGTGGGGCGGAATCGAGGTAGCAAGCCCCACCGCAATACCAGCCGTCCCGTTGCAGATCAGGTTGGGAAATCTGGAGGGAAGAACCGTCGGCTCCGTGAGGGAGTCGTCGAAGTTGGGCACAAAGTCAACGGTGTCCTTCTCTATATCCTCGAGCATTTCGAGAGCTGTTCTGGAGAGCTTCGCCTCGGTGTTGTGGTTCACTATGCCGTTGGCTACAAAGGAGTGGCAGTCGCT
>DRNB01000326.1 GCA_011375045.1 Aquifex aeolicus | reverse complement strand
GGGGTTTACGATATGCTCATACTCGAAGATGAGAAGATCATGATCCCCTTTGTGGGGGACATAGTTCTGAAAGTGGACAAAAACAGCAGGGTTGTTGAGGTAAAGGAGGATCTTATCCCGCTTCCCTGAGCAACTGCCCGTCAGCCCGAAGAGCTGTAATATTAAGTTTATGGATCTCAGAGACAAAATCTCCCTCCTGAGGGAGCTTGCCCGCTACGACTGCGAAGTTCCTCTGGAGGATTACATATACAGAGCGCATACGCCCGTGGGCAGAAAACCCCTTCTGAAGATCATGCAGACAACCTACTGTGAAAAGAACTGCTCCTACTGCGTTTTCAGGAGGGACAGGGAGGAAACCCCCAGGGTTTTCATAGATCCTGAGGATCTGGCACGGGGTTTTATGGAGCTACACAGGAGGGGAAAGGTGTCCGGACTGTTCCTCACCGCCGGCGTTTTCCCCCATCCTGAGGTGGTAATGGAGCGGATGATAGAAACGGTGAGCATCCTGAGAAAGAGATACGGATACAGAGGCTACGTTCACCTCAAGGTAATGCCGGGGGTAAGCGATCAGACCCTCGAGGCAGCCGTAGAACTCGCCAGCCGAGTGTCCATAAACGTGGAGTTTCCGAAGGAGGACATACTCAGGAGGTTAGCCCGGGGAAAGAGCATCAGGTCCGATATACTCCCGAAAATTAAGAGGATCAGCGAGCTTCTGGCTGAGCATCCCGGCAGGGATCAAACGACCCAGTTTATAGTAGGTGCGGCGGACGAAAGGGACGAAGATATACTCAGGAGCGCGGAGTTCCTTTACAGGAGGTTTGGACTGAGGAGGGTTTACTACAGCTCCTTCAGACCTGTCAGGAACACGCCCCTTGAGGGAAAACCACCTGCCCCCGTGAGGAGGGAGCAGAGACTCTATCAGGCGGACGTCCTCATTCGGGAATACGGTTTCTCCCACAGCGAACTTCCCTACGAGGATGGGAACCTTCCCCTCGACAGGGATCCCAAAACCGCCTGGGCGGAGAAAAACCCTCAGCTCTTTCCCGTAGAGCTGAACTCCGCGGACCTTCACCTGCTTCTCAGAATACCCGGCGTGGGCAGAAGAACCGCTCTGGAGATAACCCGCAGGCGCAGGGAAAAGCGTCTGAGAAGTCCAGAGGATCTGAAGGGTATCCGGCAGGTAAACAGGATACTCCGGTACGTCCTTCTGGACGGAAGGTTTTTCGGGAGGTGAGCTATGGCGGATCTGCCTGTAATCGACGGCAGGGTTTACCACCTCTCCCTCAGGCCGGGGGAGCTGGCGGAGGACATCCTCATCGTAGGTGATCCCCGCCGGGCTGACTTTATAAAGGACAGCTTCCTGAAGGATGTGGAGCTGAGAAGGGAGCACCGGGGACTGGTTACCGTAACGGGCTATACAGAGTGGGGGCAAAGGGTCTCGGTTACCACCTCGGGTATGGGAACCCCTTCCCTCGAAATAGTTATAAACGAGGTCGTAGCCCTCCACGAGATCGACTTCGGCACAATGAAGCGAAGAGAGAACCCTCCGGTGCTCAACGTTATAAGAGTGGGAACCTCCGGAGGTCTTCAGAGGGATACGGAGCTGGGCACACCTGTAGTAACCGCTTACGCCGTGGGTCTCGACAACACGGGTCTCTTTTACGATGTCCCCTACCCCGACGGAACGTGCGCTCTTCTGGAGGAGAAGGTAAGGGAGAAGATAGAAGAGCTTGTGAAGAGAAGCTCCCGCTTCAAGGGCAGGATACACCCTTACGCCTCTAAAGCTCATCCGGAGGTTGTAAAGGCGCTGGTTGCATCCGCGGAGGAGCTGGGGGTAAAGGTCAGAGTGGGGGTTACGGTTTCCAACTCCGGATTCTTCGCCAATCAGGGACGTGTTCTCTTCCGAATACCGCCTACTGTTCCGGACATAGATCTTCACCTTGCAGACGTCGATACGGGGACCGGGCTCAGAATAGAAAACATGGAGATGGAGGCGAGCTTTCTACTCCACTTCCTCCACCCTCTTGGGCACAGAGGAGGGGTCATATGTCCCGTTATAGACAGGAGACCGACCGAGGAGTTTCTTTACAATTATCAGGATGCGGTGCGCAGAAGCGCGGAGATAGCGCTCAGAGCGCTGGGGAGGTTGAGAGGATGGATATAAGAGACTTCATAGACAACTCCATACTCAAGCCTCACAAAACCAAACGGGAGGTGGAGGAGTTTGTTCTCAGATCCGCGGATATTGGCTTCAAAGCCGTATGTCTGAACCCCTGTCATGTCAGACTCGCAAGCGAAATCGCAGGGAGCAGGATAAGGATCTGCTCCGTGGTAGGTTTTCCCTTAGGAGCTAACGCAAAGGAGGTTAAGATACACGAAGCTGTGAGGGCGGTCAGGGACGGTGCCCACGAGGTAGATATGGTTATGAACGTGTCCGCCTTCAAGTCAGGAAACTACAGAGCTGTCAGGGAGGAGATCAGAGCCGTGGTTAGGGAAACGGGAACAGCCACAGTGAAGGTTATAGTCGAAACCTGCTACCTCACGGATGAGGAGAAGGCGAGGGCTGTGGAAGTGTGTCTCGAAGGGGGAGCGGACTTCATTAAAACCTCGACCGGCTTTGGTCCCGGTGGAGCCACGGTGGAGGACGTGAAGCTCTTTAAGAAGGTGGGCGGAGGACGGATAAAGGTAAAGGCGGCGGGAGGCATCAGGGATCTGAAAACAGCCATCGCCATGATCGAAGCGGGGGCGGACAGAATAGGGACGAGCAGCGGCTTCGAAATTTACAGGGAAAGTCTCGCACAGAAGAAGCATCTTGAAGAGGGAAAGTAGCTGTGATAGCATACATTTACTTACAGAAGGGGTGAAGAGATGAAGGGAGTTTTTGCTGGAGCGTTTGTTCTTTTAAGTGTGCTGTCCCTGGAAGCGAGGGGCTCTGAGGATGTAATCAGCAAAGGATACAGCGTTTTCGAAAGTAAGTGTGCCTCCTGTCATCCTGTAAGCGTTCCGCCGGAGAAGCTGAAGAAGATCAGGGAGGCGGTTGAAAAGGGAGGCAAGCCGCCCATAAAGGCACCCCCCATGGAGGAGATCTCCGCACGGGTCAAGAAGTTCTATCCCGACGAGGAGTCCTTCGTTCGGTTTGTGAGCGATTACATCACCAATCCCTCACAGGATAAGGGCGTCTGCATGCCCATGGCTTACAAAGTCTTTGGTGTAATGCCTCCCGTGGGCAGGGGTATGTCCGAAGAGGAAAAGGAAGCCGTCGCCCGCTGGCTTTACAGGAACTTCCACTACACGTGGGAGGAGTTCATAGAGAAACACCCCCACCACTGAAAAAATCCCGATCGTTTACGGAACGGTGGCTTTCCACCTTTGAGGGGAGAAGAGATCGAAGTAGGGGGAGCGGATCCCCTTCTCCAGGTAGTCGAGGATGAGGCGGGCGCTTGCCGGCGCCAACAGAATTCCGTGGCGGTGGTGTCCCGTGAGGACGGCGTAGTTCGTCCCGAGTTCAAAGACAGGTTTCCCGTCGGGGGTGGAGGGTCTGAAACCGGCTCTGAGGGAAACGAACTCCGCATCTTTCAGAGGAGGAAGTATCCTGAGGGCGCCGGTAGAAAGAAGAGCACCGCCCTGAAGGGTGGGTTTTGAATCGAAACCCCTCCTCTCGGAGGTTGCCCCGATTAGCGTGTATCTTCCTTTGGGTATAACGTAAGCTTCGCTGCTGTAGAGAACCATCCGGGGAGAGATTCCCCTGACCTTGAGAATCTGACCTTTCTCCGGAACAACGGGAACTCCGAGCAGATCAGCACTCCAGGCACCGGTGGCGAATACGTAAAAGTCCCCGCTGTAGGTTCCCTTCAGACCCTTCAGACCCTTAACCTCCCCGGAAGCCATCTCCGGCTCTCTGATGTCGTCGATCTCCACAGGAACGCCCAGCAGCCCCATAGCTACGAGGAGGGTGTCCATCAGGGCTTCCGCGTCCACGTTTCCCTCCCTCGGGAAGATCCAGCCTCCGCGGACCCCTTCCCCCAGCTCCTCCTGAAAGCTCTTCAGATCCTCGGGTGTGAGCTTTTCAACCACCTCTCCCCTCTGCGCGTACTCTCCAGCGAGGGACTGAAACTGCTTCTCCTCCTCTTCCGACAGGACCAGTCTGAGAACAGCTTTCTCCTGTCTGTGGAAGATCTCCGCACCTGTAAGATCCTTTAACCTCCCCAGCAGATCAGGGAAAAGCTCGAGGGATCCGAGGGCGAGATCGAGCATGTCCCCCCGCAGTCCCTCCGAGAAGGGGGCGAGCATACCTCCGGCGACCCAGGAGGCTCCCTCCTCGTAGTTTCTGGTGACAACCCTGACCCTGTAGCCTGCGGAGGCGAGTTCGAAAGCTGTGATCAGCCCAATTATTCCGCTACCAACTATCAGAACATTCATCTTCTCCTCCTGCGGTCGGAGACCCCTTCCTTAAGGGAGGGGAGGAGACCGCCTTTGAAAGTCTGAAAGTATTGAGGTAGTATATGAACATGAAACTCCAGCGAACCCTTAAACTCGTTCTTAAACCTGCTGATGAACAGAAACAGATACTCCT
>DRNB01000325.1 GCA_011375045.1 Aquifex aeolicus | reverse complement strand
GTCCTGGGGCTGGTCGGAAACTCCGGAGGCAAGATCAGACATTCGGAGATAAGGGGAGAGCAGCCTCCCGCTTACGAGGTGGAGTAACTATATTCGATTCCTATGCGGTTTCCCTTTGTGGACAGAGTCAAGATTCATGTGAAGGCGGGTGATGGGGGAAGGGGGGCTGTTGCCTTCCTGAGGGAGAAGTTCAGACCGCGCGGTGGTCCGGCGGGAGGGGACGGTGGAAGGGGAGGGAACGTGGTGCTGGTCGCAACCACGAGCAAACACACCCTTCTGGATTTTAAATACAGGCGACACTTCAGAGCGGAGAACGGACAGCCCGGCAGGGGCAAGAAGCAAAAGGGAAGGGACGGTGAGGATCTGATCCTCTACGTTCCCGTGGGAACCGTGGTCAGGGACGCTCAGAAGGGGGAGGTAATCTGCGACCTCATCAGGGAGGGGCAGAGGTGTGTGGTCGCCCGGGGCGGGAGAGGTGGAAGGGGAAACGCTCACTTTGCCACACCCACCGATCAGGCTCCCCGGCGCGCCGAACCGGGAGAAAAGGGGGAGGAGCGGTGGATCCTGCTGGAGCTGAAGCTGATAGCTGACGTGGGCATAATCGGACTGCCCAACGCCGGCAAATCCACCCTCATATCCAGGCTGACAGCCGCCAGACCCAAGACAGGTAGCTATCCCTTTACCACCCTGAGCCCTGAGCTCGGTGTCATGGAGCTGGACGAGGAGCGCAGACTTGTCCTCGCGGACATACCGGGTCTGGTGAAGGGCGCCCACAGGGGAGCCGGCTTGGGGCACGAGTTCCTCAGACACATCGAGAGGACGAGGATACTCCTTCATCTGATCGACGTTTCGGACGCCAGAGAGATGGATCCCCTCGAAGCCTTCGAAACCGTCAACCGGGAGTTGGAACTCTACAGTCCGGAGCTTGTCAGGAAACCTCAGATAATTGTCGCCAGCAAGATAGACGCCCTTTCGGACAGGAGACTGCTCCTGAAGCTCAGAGATTACTTCGAGAGCAGGGGCTACAGGTTTCACAGCGTTTCCTCCCTTACAGGGGAGGGTATCCAGGAGCTCAAGGAAATTCTCTGGGATGCGTTTACCAGAGCCGGAGGTGAAGAACATGCCGCGCTTAGGAAGGTATAGGTTCTCCTTCGACACGTGGAGGATCGTTAGCCTGGAGGAGGAACATCTGGAGGAGTCCGGAGATATAGGGGATCCGGATATCGAGGGGGTTCCCTGGAAACCCATAGAGGGGAAGCCCTGGGAGGGTGTGAGCGTAGTCTTCGTCGACGGCGTCAGGAGAACCGAAAACCTCATATACATAGAGGACGAACGGGGAAACTTCTGGGAAGGCGCCTTCGTCTCCGTTGCCGCGGGTGCCCTGCTCATGAAGCAGGGCAGGACAAACACAGCTCAGGATTCCCTCAGGGAGTTTCTCCTCAGGAGGTTTCTCTTCGTCAGGGGGGAGGTGGACATAGGGGAGGACAGGCTCACCTTCGAGCTGGATCCGGTGAGGATCGAGTTCAGGGTCGAGTCCGTGGAGGGAGAGATATCCCTTTATGTGAACAAGGCTATGGCGGACCTGGAGCTGGCGGTAGCGGAGAGAAGTTACAGAAGACTTAAGCCCGATCTGATCCTGACCGACGGAACAGTCCACTACAGCGCCGCCGTTAAGAAACTTCCCTTTGTGGGTTACGTAAAGAAGCACAGAAGGATGTATATACCCGCGGAAAGGACCCACATCCTCAGGGAACTCTCCGTAGGTCAGAGGACGCCTCTGGTCCTGATCCACTCCCAGCCAACCATGGACAGCAGAGAATCGAGCGCTCTGGACAAGCTTACCTGGTACGTGAGGATAGGTGGGGAGGAGGGGGTGAGCGGAATAGCCCGTCTCGAAATATCGGCCGGGGTAGGCGTTGAGAAAGCCCGGGAGATTGCCGATGCGACCGCCTGGCTCGTTCCCCTCTTTGCCTCCACAGAGTTTACCGACAGGAGGGCACCCCACAACCTGCTTCCTATAAAGCATCTGGAGAACGCCCTCAGACGCAGGCTGGGCAGTCAGACGCTCATAAGACGGACCATAGCCAGCCAGCTCAGTCGATGAGCTCCCTTAACCTCTCCAGATCCTCAGTGAAGTCCCCGTCCGCTCTGGGGTTTCTCAGTAT
>DRNB01000324.1 GCA_011375045.1 Aquifex aeolicus | reverse complement strand
GGGGTTCAGGATCTCGAGGGCGGGGGGGGATATACCCATCAGTCTGTAAAGTTCGGCATCCTCGTAGGATATGTTCACAACCTCGCAGAGACCTCTGTCCCTCAGATACTTCTTTACCTCCAGAAGGGGATCCCTCCACCAGCGTCCCTCCACGGGCAGGCGGGGTCTCTCCGGGGAGAAGGTCTCGTACCCCTTCACCCGCATGATCTCCTCGATGAGATCGACGTCCCGCTGAAGATCGAAGCTCCTGTGGGAGGGAACGTGAACTTCGACCCCGCATTCCTTGAGGGAGCAGGGGATCTCGAGGGCGTCGAAGATCTCCTTCACCTCCGAGGGGCTGTAAGCCTCCCCCGCATACCTTCTGAACTTTCCCGCGGACAGAAGTATCCTCCGGGGCGTGTAGGGCTCCGGATACACGTCCCTGACGGCAAGAACCCTTCCCCCTGAGGTTTTGAGTATGAGCTCCACCGCTATGTTCTGCGCCTCCGCCACCTTTTCCAGATCCACACCCCTCTCGAACCTGTAGCTGCTCTCCGTCTGAATGCCGAGGATCCTCGATCCCCTCCTCACCCTCACGGGATCGAAGTGGGCGGCTTCGAGGAGCAACCTGCCGGTTTCTTTGGTTACGGCGGTGTCGAGTCCTCCGATGACACCGGCGACGGCGATGGGTTTCTTTTCGTCCGCTATTACAAGGATCTCGGGATCGAGGGCTCTCTCCTCCCCATCGAGGGTTCTTATAGTTTCCCCCTGACGGGCGCTCCTGACCACGATTCCCCCCTCGAGGGTATCCAGATCGAAGGCGTGGAGGGGCTGTCCCTCCTGAATAAGAACGTAGTTGGTTACGTCCACCACGTTGTTTATGGTCCTCATACCGCTCTGCCAGAGGCGAACCCGCATCCAGAGGGGAGACCTCCCCACCCGGACACCCTCCACGATCACACCCCTGTATCTGGAGCAGTCCCGATCCTCCAGTCTGATCTCCAGACCGTTCTCTTCTTCGAAGAGAGGTATTCTGCGCTCTTTCCTCTCGAGACCGAACAGGGCGGAGAGATCCCTCGCCAGACCCTTCACCGAAAGGAGATCACCCCTGTTTGGTGTTATGTCCAGAATCAGGATCTTTTCCCCAAACCCTAAAAGGTCCGAGGCGTCCGTTCCGGGCTTGAGATCTCCTTCGAGAACGAGAACCCCCTCCCTGTCCTCCTCCAGTCTAAGATCCTGAGGGGAGAGCAGAACACCCTCCGAAACGACCCCGTCGAACTCCCTTCTGGTTACACACCTCTCCCCGACCTTCGCGTTGGGAAGGGCAACCAGCACGCCGGTTTCCGGTTGCAGGGAGGGGTCCGCTGTTACCACCCTGACGGTGGTGCCTTCCCCGATCTGCACCCTGACCACCCACAGACTCTTTCCCGAGGTGTGGGGTTTTACCTCCAGAACCCTGCCGTAAACGACGCCGTCCAGCTCCACACCGAAGGTGTCCACCTCCGCTTCCACGCTGCGCAGGGATAGTCTCTGGGCTACTTCCTCCGCGGACAGATTTCCGAGGTTCACGAACTCGCTCAGCCAGGAAAAGGGGATCCGCATAACTCTGTTATTTTATACTACCTGTGAGATGGAACCGCGGACACCCTACTTAGCCACCGACGTGGTGGTGCGTCTCTGGGACGGGGATAGGTTCAGAGGGATTGTTCTGATAGAGAGGAGGAATCCTCCCGTGGGTCTTGCCCTGCCGGGGGGCTTCGTGGAGGTGGGGGAGTCTGTCGAGGAGGCTGCCCGGAGGGAGATCCGGGAGGAGACGGGTCTGGAGGTAAGGTTATCGTCCCTCCTCGGGGTTTACTCGGATCCCGGAAGGGACCCGAGGTTTCACGTGGTCTCTGTGGTCTTCACAGGCGATGCGGAGGGTGAGCCTTCCGCCGGGAGCGATGCCAAAAAGGTGGCGGTTTTCGGACTCGAGGACATACCCCTGAACAGGCTTGTCTTCGACCACAGACGGATTATTCTGGATTTTCTCCGGCGAGGCTAAGTTCTATCTTGCCCCTCTCCTCATCGATCGCCAGAACCCTTACCTTCACCGTGTCTCCGAGTCTGTATATTCTGCCCGTTTTCACACCCACGAAGCGGTGGGCGGGTTCATCGAATACGTAGTCGTCGTCGGTGAGGGAGGTTACCCTCACAAGACCCTCTACGAGGGTCTCCTTTATCTCCACAAAGAAACCGAAGGGGACAACCCCCGTTATCACGCCTTCGAAGACCTCGCCGAGCCGTGATCTCATGTAGCGGGCTTTCAGGATGTCTATCGCCTCCCACTCCACCTCGTCCGCGAGACGCTCCCTCTGGGAGAGGTGCTCCCCTGCCTCTTCGAGGTAAGCTACCCACCTTTCGTAGTCCACCTCCTCCCCCCTTACGGCTTTTTTAAGGAGTCTGTGAACCACTATG
Source organism: Aquifex aeolicus (assembly GCA_011375045.1). Classification (GTDB taxonomy): domain Bacteria; phylum Aquificota; class Aquificia; order Aquificales; family Aquificaceae; genus Hydrogenivirga; species Hydrogenivirga aeolica_A. The sequence goes on along the minus strand of DRNB01000324.1, from coordinate 34 downwards.
TCGGGATACCTCCTGATGGGGGAGGTGAAGTGGG
>DRNB01000323.1 GCA_011375045.1 Aquifex aeolicus | reverse complement strand
TCTCGCGTCGTCCATATACTTCGTATGCAGAAAACTGAAAAGGGAAGAGACTGGATGGTTCAGTGAGGTTAAAGAGGAAATTAAAAAGTATCTCCAAGACAGACTTGAGGATCTGTGGAACGAAGGCATAAGCGGTGCCGACTTCTTTATATCAGCTATCGGCTCCGCTATTGTGGTGTTCGGAAAATACAAAGAGATAAAAGACTTCCAGGGCAACATAATAACGACAGAAAAACTGCTGGATTATATAAGGGAAGTGGTTACCGATTATGCGGTTCACCAGATACTGCACAACGGAATAGCGGAGGAGCTTTCTCCTCTCACAAGGTTCTATATTCTCTGGAGATGGTCCTACGGGGAAGCGAGGGTTCACTTTGATGATGCAAGGAAGCTTGCTCAAAGCACCGGAGTTGACATAGAGAGGGAACTGGGAAGGGGTTTTATAAAGAAGGAGCAGGAGTATGTAAGAGTTCTCGGACCACAAGATAGGAAATTGGAAAGCATTAAAGACTCTCAGGAGCTTATAGATGTTCTTCATAAGGCACTTATCCTCTGGAAGATGGGAATGAAAGAGGATATGAAGAAACTCCTTGCAAGCAGCGGCTGGGGAACTAAGGAATCCTTTTACAGAACCGCTCAGGCTATTTCTGAAACTTTACCTCAGGAAAGTCAGGAGAAGAAGCTCCTTGATGGTTTTCTGAGCGGAAAGGATAGGATAATATCTGAGGTAAGGGATTCAGGACCAAGGGGGCTGTTTTGATGAGGGCTTTTCAGCAGGTGGCTGTTCCCCACGAGGATGTTATCGCGGGAAGGCTTACAATGGACGTATTCGCCGCCGATCTGTGGCAGGTTGTAAACAGCACAGCCCCGGAAGATTACGGAGACCCGGAGATTTTCTTTAGAAAGACCTATGTAACAAGAGGTCTCGGGAACATACTTGATATAGCAAAAAAGAGGCTGGAAGGCTCAATCGGTGATTCAGTTATTCAGCTGCAGACACCCTTCGGTGGCGGTAAAACACATACACTTATAGCCCTCTACCACAAAGCCAAGGAGTGGGGAGTTAAAGTAGCAGTCTTTGAAGGAACTACCTTTGACCCGAAAGAAGTAAAGCCGTGGGAGGAGATAGAGAAACAGCTAACTGGAAAGGTTGAACTCACCAAAGGAAATATAGCACCCGGGAAGGAGAAGCTCATAAAACTATTCTCTGAAAATTCTCCCGTCCTCATACTTATGGACGAGGTTCTTGAGTATGTTACAAAAGCCGCGGGTGTGAAGGTAGGAGATACTAACCTTGCATCTCAGACTCTTGCCTTTGTTCAAGAGCTTACGGGAACGGTTTCCACCGTCGGAAACTCCCTGCTTGTTATAACACTTCCCTCTTCCATACTGGAGCACTACGATGAGAATGCGGAGAGGTTCTTTCAACAGCTCCAGAAGGTAACGGGAAGAACGGAAAGGATATACACACCGGTTGAAGAGGATGAGATAGAGCTGGTTATAAGGAGAAGGCTTTTTCAGAGTATAAAGGAAGATGAGGCAAGGGCTACGGTTGATGAGTTTGTAGATACTGCAGTGCAAGAGGGGTTGCTCAAAGCTGATGAAAAGTCCGCATACAGGGAAAGGTTTTTAAAGAGCTACCCTTTCAAACCTGAGGTAATAGATGTCCTCTACAAAAGATGGGGTTCTTTCCCTACCTTCCAGAGAACGAGAGGGGTTCTCAGACTTCTGTCCCTGGTAGTGCATGATTTATTAGATAAGGAAGTGCCTTTTATAAGGGTGTCAGACTTCAATCTGGAGAAGGAAGAAATAAAGAGGGAACTTATTAAATACATAGGATCTGAAGGGGACAGCGTGATAGCCCAGGACATCACATCCGCCGAATCTGGATCAAAAGTAGTTGACAGGAGCATAGGGGCGTCCTATTTACCCTACAGGCTCGGCACAGCGGTCAGCACCGCCATATTCATGTACTCCTTTTCAGGGAGAGGAGAAAGGGGGACATCTATAAGGGAAATTAAACTATCAACCTTTACACCGGGTGTGCCTGCAAGTATCATTGATACCGCAGTCAATCAGTTAAGGGAAAAGCTCTTCTATCTTTCCGATGAAGGGCTGTACTTCACGACACAGCCTAACCTGAACAGAATAGCTCTGCTAAAAGAGGAAAATATCACTTCTCCTGACATTGAGGAAAGAGAGCGGGAGCTTATAGAGGAACACATATCCAAGGAAACTCCTTTAAAAATCCACCTGTGGACGGATTCCAAAGATATACCTGATACGCCCGAACTTAAGCTGATAATAATAAGGAAGAAACCCATCAGGGAAGATTTAGAGACAAAGGGAGGAACTCCGCGGGTGTATAGGAATACACTTATATTCTTGGCAGGGGATGAAAATCAGGAAGATGTATTTCACAGCTTTATAAGGAAGCTATTGGCTTATCAGGCTGTTTACTCTGATAGTAGCTTAAACTTGACACAAGGACAGCGCAGGGAACTCCAGAACAAAATTAAGTCCTACATAGAAAGAGCTTATGAAGAACTAAGAAAATATTACAGGAAGCTTTATATTCCAGCAAGAGAGAGCTTTAGAGAAATAGACCTCGGGCTTCCGACTCTCGGCGAAAGGTATATAGACAAAGAGGTTTATACAAGATTGACCGAAGAGGAGATCGTGCTTGAAGCCTTAGACCCTAAGGTCCTGATTGATAGATACATGACCAGTAGAGATTTTGTGGAAACAAAGATTCTATACGAAGCCATGCTAAAAACTCCGGGTGAGATAAGACCCGCTTCTAAAGGTGTATTCACCGAAGCGGTAAAGAGGGGAGTCTCCGAAGGTGTGTTCGGATTAGGGATAAAGATAGAAGATGATAAATTTGAATGCAAATACTATAAACAGGCTGTAAATCCCGAGCTATCCGAAAATGAGGTCATTATTAAACCTGAGTTTTGTAAAAGTGAAGAAGAAGAAAAAACATATACCGAAGACTCCAAAAGTCAGCCTGTTGATACAAGCTCCGTTTTGTCAAGTAACACTGGTACAATTACTTACACACCTAAGAGTTCGGATAAGATAGAGTATATCTCAAGCATACACTTAAAGTTTACACTTCCTGTGGGTAAAGTATCTACCCTTGCCCAAATGGTCAGATTTCTGAACGAGAAGTTTAACAAGTGTGATATTGAAATAGATATAAAAGTAGAAGGTGGACAGATTACAAAGAGTGAATACGAGAATAAGATAAAAGAAACCTTAAACCAATTAAGTATTAACTACAAGGAAGATTTACATTAGTTTATCGATCATGCTAACTTTTAATCTGTGCGACCATACTGAATACACAAACAGAGCTCTGAGCATTTTGCCCACCGAGTGAAACCATTCTCTGGTTACTTCTATGCTTACCCTGCAGCCTTCGTCCGAGAGGTATTTTGAACGTCTCTTAAAGACATGCCCCTGAAGTAAAGTAGGACCGCCCTCAATTCTACTCCTTCTACTCGGAGGGGTTCTCTCTTCAAAAAGTTGAGATCCTGAGCTTCCTAAGTTGTTGGGTTTCAAGGATTAAATGGTGGGCGGTGGCGGACTCGAACCGCCGACCTCCATCGTGTGAGGATGGCGCTCTCCCAGCTGAGCTAACCGCCCGTTCTATTAATTATAGTAGCTTCCTTGAACTTCTTTACAGTATCGGAAAGATCCTCTATTTTCCTTTCCCCTGCGAGTCTTACAAGGAGACTGCCCACCACCACACCGTCCGCCAGGCGGGATATCTCCCTGACCTGCTCAGCCCTCGAAACCCCGAAACCTACAACCACAGGTTTAGCACACAGGGATCTGTATAGAGCGAGCCTCCTTTTCAGGGTCTCCAAGGGGAGCTCTCCGCGGGTGCCCGTTGTTCCGGTTACGGAGACGTAGTAAACCATGTCGTCGGTTTTTCCACATATCAGCTTCAATCTCTCCTCCGTGCTGGTTGGGGATGCGAGAAGCACAAGGGAAAGTCCGTGTTTGTGCATCGTTTCTCTGAGGGGCTCACACTCGTCGGGAGGGAGGTCGGGAACTAAGAATCCGTCGATCCCGCTCTCTCTGGCAAGGGTGCAGAACTTCTCATGACCTATTCGAAAGATAGGATTGTAGTAAGTCATGAGCAGGAAGGGAACGTCCGGAAAGTCTCTCCTCATAAGCTCCGCCATCTGGAAAACGTGTCTGGAGGTTATACCGTTCCTGAGAGCTGTTTCATGAGCCTGCTGTATGGTGGGTCCGTCCGCGACCGGATCGGAAAAGGGAAAACCTATCTCCAGTATGTCTGTGCCGCTGCTTAGGACCGCGTAAAACGCTTTCAGGGACACCTCGTAACTGGGATAGCCCACCATCAGATAGGACACGAGGGCGCTTTCTCCGTCGGTTCTGAGCCTGGCGAGTTTCTCAGTTAGCCTTCCCATGGCGCTTACCTTAAAATTATAACCGTGCGAGGTTGAACTGCCCTCTGGCAGACCTAAACTAATTTTCTGGGAAGGATGAAGAAGATTCTTATCTACACGGTGGTGGGGGTGCTCCTTTTGTTAGGGGTTATAGGTTTCATTATGCCCGGAATACCAGCTCTTCCCTTCCTTCTTACCGCGGCGCTGATACTGTCGAAGTCCTCCAAGAGGGATCTTGTCAGGCTTCTGAGAAGCCCCGTCATAGGCACCATGTTAAGAACAACACTCAGGAGAAGGAAAAAGAAGCGTCCCCGACTTCACTGAACCTTTATGTAAGCGTAGCCCATCGTCTGGAGGTGGGCGACCGTTCCCACGCCAGAGGGAACTATTTTTACAAAATCGTAGAGCTTACCGGCAAGTTTGCCCCTCTTTACCGTTATGCCGCACAGGTAGAAATCCACACCGTACTGGAGAAGCTCTTCCATCTTTATAAGCAGTGCTCTCTGGTCTATCTTCTCCTTTTCCCACTTTGTTCCCTTCAGCTCCTTCAGCAGAAACTTGGCACCGGCACCGTGGGATACAACCACTATCTTGATCTTGAAGGGGTCGAAGTCATAGACGGAGAGGTGGTTCGTTATGTTTCTGAGCATCGTCCTGAACCTGCTCTCCTGGGGAAAGTCTGCATGGTACACAACGTTGACCTTTGCCTCCTTCTTGAAGTCTTCGAAGCTGAGCTTGACGTTTCTGGCAGAGGCAACACCTCCCACAAGGGGAGCTGTAATTGCAACCGCACCCACCTTAAAGAAGTTCCTTCTGTCCATGACGGCAAACCTCCGGATTTAAGATTTTACAGGACATCTTAAGAACAGGTTAAAGGCTTTACTTTTTGAAGAACCTCAGGATATCGTTTATAACAACAAAAGCCATAAGTGAGATTATCAGGGCAAAGCCTACCTTCTGCCAGTATTCCTTGAACTTTTCGGGAAGGGGTCTGCGCCTGATCAATTCTATGAGGAAGAGGAGGATAAGTCCACCGTCCAGAACGGGGAGGGGGAGCAGATTGAATATAGCCAGCTGTAACGAAATAAAAGCCATAGACGAGAGGTAGGGAACAAAACCGCTCTCGGCTGCCTGTCCGGCGAACTTGGCTATAGCTATGGGACCTCCGAGGGTTTTTACAGATATGGCTCCCGTTACAAGACCCTCCAGAACTCTGAAGGTCATGTAGATTAGCTCCCCTGTTCTCTGAAAGGCGAGTGCCACGGCTTCGGGAAAGGGGTGAGCCTCCTTCAGGGTTTCTATGTATGGTTCTATCCCGAGAACCGGGCGTCCGCTGGCGGGATCTATGGCAGGCACGACGCTCTTCTGTATGAGTTTGCCTTCCCTCTCTATAAGGAGCTTTACGGGACGGTTCCCGCTCGCCCTTATGAGCTTTACAACCTCATACCAGTTCCTTACCTCCTGACCGTTAACTTTGAGTATCCTGTCTCCTCTCCTAAGACCGATCTGATGGGCTGGAGCCGGACCGACTCCCTTCAGCCTCTCCAGGACCCTGCCGATTACGGGGGGAAGGTAAGGCTGTATGCCCAGGTTCTCCTGTCCCGTCTCTATTTTCGGCAGCGGTGTGGTAAGGGTCAGAATCCTGCCGTCTCTCTCCACCGTGAGGGCTACCTTCTCCCTTTTGGCGAGGGCGTTTTCTATGATGGCTCTCCGGAGATCTTCCCATCCCCTCACCTCCACATCCCCTATCTTTACTATGCGGTCTCCCTCCCTCAGACCGGCTCTGTCGCCCCAGGTTCCTTTTTCCACATAGCCTATAACCGCAGGTTCCTTCATATGCTTCGGTATCTCTATCCCTATCCAGAAGACAACGGACAGGAGCAGAACGGTCAGCATCAGATTGAAGAGGGGACCCGCGAGCGCTATGAGGATCCTCTGCCAGGGGGGTTTTGCGGAGAAGGCGGCTGGATCGCTGACCCTTTCCTCTTCACCGTAAAGCTTCACGTATCCCCCAAGGGGTATGCTCGCTATCTGATAAACCGTATCCCCCACCTTCTTCGATACAAGGGGTGGTCCAAATCCGACGGAGAAAACCTCCACCCTGACGCCGAAGAGTTTGGCGAAGAGAAAGTGCCCGAGCTCGTGAAACCATATCAGAAAACCTACAAGAACCAGAAAAGCGAGAAGGGTCTCCATTACTCCTCCCTGAGGATCTTAACGATAACCTTCCTCTCCCGGGGACCGTCGAACTCAGCCAGAAAGATCGACTCCCAGGTCCCTAAGGCGAGGGAACCACCAACCACAGGCACAATTCGCGAGTTACCCACGATGGAGCTCCTTATGTGAGCGGCTGAGTTGCCTTCACCGTGCTCGTAGCCGGGGTCGTTCCATGGTATCAGCTTCTCCAAGGCGTAAACTATGTCCCTGATCACATCCGGATCTGCCCCTTCGTTGATGAAGACGCAGGCGGTCGTGTGGGGCACGTAAATCAGACACAGACCCTCCGTAACACCCGATCGCTTCACCACGTCCCTGATCTGGGGGGTGATGTTCACTATGCTGGTGTGCTTGGTGGTTCTGATGCGGACGATCTCGGTCATGGAGAGTATTTTAACCCTGAGAAGAGCTGGTATCCTACAACGTTTTATAATCATTAGTCATGCCCAGAAACGATCTTGTGCTCAGAGCCATCCGGGGGGAGCCCGTTGACAGGTTTCCCGTCTGGCTCATGCGTCAGGCGGGACGCTACATGAAGGAATACAGGGATCTGAGAGAAAGAGAGTCCGACTTTCTAAGCTTCTGCAGGAACGTTGACCTTGCGGTGAAGGCTTCCCTCCTGCCCCTCAGGCTGTTAGGGGTCGATGCGGTGATCATATTCTCGGACATCCTGGTGCCCCTCGAAGCCCTCGGCGTGCGGGTCGAATTCCTTCAGAACGAGGGTCCAAGGCTCAGCTGGAGCGGTAAACCCTCGGATCTCAGAACCTACGATCCCCAAGCTAACGCTTACGTTTACGAGATCATCAGGAAGGTCAAGAAGGCTCAGGACGAGGTTCCGGTTATAGGGTTTGCAGGAGCCCCCTTCACCCTCCTGAGCTACCTGATAGAGGGGGGTTCGAGCTCCGACTTCAGAAAAACAAAGCTCTTCATGTGGGAGAGGGAGTATGACTTCAGGAGGCTTATGGAGCTGCTGACGGATACGGTGTACACCTACCTGAGCGCTCAGGTCGATGCGGGAGCCGATCTGGTTCAGGTTTTCGACAGCTGGACAGGCTACCTGAGCAGAACCGACTACGAGGAGATGGTTCTTCCCTACGTTACGGAGCTTGTGGAGAGGTTCAGACAGAGGAACGACGTCCCCCTCATCTACTTTTTCAGGGGATCCGCAGCCTTTCTGGAACCCGTCCTTCAGACCAGGGCGGACGTCCTCTCGGTGGACTGGAGCGTCGACCTCGCGGTGGAGATGGTCAGAACGGACAGGGTGTTTCAGGGCAATCTGGAGCCTTCTGTTCTGTATGCGGAGGATGAGGTGATCAGGTTCAAAACCCTCCAGCTTCTCAGGTCTATCCCCCGCAGAAGCGGTTACATCTTTAACCTCGGGCACGGACTCGCCCCCGATATGGAGTTCCGGAAGGTCAGGCTCCTGGTGGAGACTGTGAAGGGGTATAAAATAGCGGAGTGATGGTAAAGCTGAAATTCGATGAGAAGGGCTTGATACCCGTGGTGGCTCAGGATTACAGAACGGGTGAGGTGCGTATGCTCGCGTGGGCGAACAGGGAGGCTGTGGAGAAAACCCTCGAGAAGGGATGCGCCCACTACTACTCCCGGAGCAGGAACAAACTGTGGCGGAAGGGTGAAACCTCAGGGGAAATCCAGAGGATCCGGGAGGTGCGCGTCGATTGCGACGAGGACGCTCTGCTCTACGTGATCGATCAGGAACTCGACAGAGCCTGCCACATGGGGGAGAGGAGTTGCTTCTTCAGAAGCATAGAGGGGGAGAAGATCGAAAAACCCCTGCCCTTCGAAACCCTCCAGCGCCTTCAGGACGTAATCCGCCAGAGGTTAAGGGAGAAACCCGAAGGTTCCTACACGGTCCGTCTGGCGGAGGAGGGGATGGACCGGGTCATCCAGAAGCTCGGGGAGGAGGCGGTGGAGTGTGTTATAGCCATAAAGAATCAGGACCGCAGGGAGATACTCGCGGAAACGGCGGACATGCTCTACATGCTCACGCTTGCCCTCACCCTCAGCGACATCGATGTGGTCGAGGTCTTCGAGGAGCTTGCGAGCAGGATGAGGTGATCAGGCTACCTCCGCAACCTCCTTCCTGCCCTCCTTGAGCCACCGGAAGTCAACGTCGAACAGCTTGGATATGTAAACGAGCGTGGCGTCGCAGGGTTCCAGCTTGCCCGACTCTATCTCTTCGAGCCTTACCTTAGGTATGCCCACGCGCCTTGCGAACTCTTCGAGCGTAAGCCCCTTCTCCTCTCTCACCCTCTTTATCCTCTCTCCCACCATCACTGCACCTCCTTATAGTAATTATTTTATCAACCTCCGAGCGGCTTTCCAATTCTCACAAGACCCGTTTCGGTGATCTCGAGGTAGTGGGTGCGTGTGTCGTGTCCGCAAAGTCTGCATCCGTCTATCCTGAAGAGGCGAACGATGTCCCCGATGGGTTTGCCGTAGAGGTTCGACTGACTCCTCGTCATGATAAGCTCCTTGGCGAGGACCATGGTGCAGTCGACTATGTGGCTGACCGCGTATCCTCCGGCAGCCTCAGCGGAGAGCTCCTCGTGTCCGCTTCTCTTCTGGGAGACGAAGATGGCGGTCTGATACCACTTCTTCATGAAGTTGAAGAGCTGTCTGACGACGCTCCGGGCGAGCATCTCCTTTGCCTCGTAGAGACCCGTTACTGAATCTATGATCGTGTAGCGGACCTTGTAGTTCTTTATGGCGAAGGCGAGGGTTGCGAGGAGGTTGGGTATGTTGTCCCTCAAGCTTGTGTGGCTTGCGGCGTCTATAAGGACTATCCTGTTCTCTATCTCCGAGAAGTCCACACCCATGGCGGTGGCTCTCTCCCTCAGGCTCATGGTAACAAAGGGAGCCGGACTCTCAACGGTGATGAAGGCGACCGTTCCCCCCTTCTGTGCCTGCTTGATGGTGAACTGCTCCACCATAAGGGACTTTCCCGTATCCGAGACCCCCGTGAGGTTGACGACGGCGTACTCAGGTATCCCCCCCAGAGGCTTCTTGACCACCTTTCCCTCGACTATCTCCGCGTGAAAGAACAGATCGTCCAGACCCTCCACACCCGTGGGAACGCCCCTTAGCTTCGGCGCCTTTTTGATAGCCTCTCCGGCTATCCATATACCCTCCTCGATAACCCTTGGCTTCTCGTGCTCTTCGTGGTGCGTCTTTGGATCCCTCTCCATTTAACCTCCTCCTTCAAGTAAACTATATCATCATCGCTCTGCTCCAGGAGGTTGGAGGATGAAGATAGAGGTTTACAGAGGGGATCCGAAGGAGCTGAAGGTGCGTTCCGCGGTGATCCTCATCTACGAAGAGGATCCGAGACCTGTTTCCAGACTCGGCAGGGGGGTAGCACAGAAGGTAAAGAGGCTGTTAGGCTCCGGTGCCTTCAGGGGTAAGGAAGGGGAGCTGGAGCGCCTTTTCCTCGCCGGAAGGAAGATAGAGGTTCTCTACCTTGTGGGACTCGGGAAGAAGGAGAAGGTTACCACGGACTCCTTCAGGAGGGGAGCCGCTCTGGCTATCCGGAGGCTTAGGAAGGACAGGGTGGAGGAGGCTCTCTTCATCGCCCCCAGAACCGGACCCGCCGTATCTCAGGCTATAACGGAGGGAATCCTTCTGGGAAGCTACACCTTCGACAGATACAAGAGCAAGAAGGAGGAGTTCTCTCCGGAAAGGATGATTCTGCACGGAGGGGACGAGGAGGCGGTGGCAAAGGGGAAGATACTGGCTCAGGCGCAGAACTACGCCCGGGACCTTGTGAACGAACCCGGAAACGTTATAAATCCAGTAACCCTCGCCCAGGAGGCGCAGAGGCTCGCCGAGGAGCTGGGTCTGGAGTGCAGGGTTTACGATGAGAGGGAAATTCAGGAGATGGGTATGTTCGCCCTCTGGAGCGTGGGTAAAGGATCCGCAACGCCCCCCCGCTTCATACACCTCACCTACAGACCTAAGGGTGAGGTCAGGGAGAAGCTGGCGGTGGTGGGGAAGGGTCTCACCTTCGACAGCGGAGGGTTGAATATAAAGCCGGGCGATTACATGAGAACCATGAAGATGGACAAGTCCGGCGCCTGCGCCGTTCTGGGGATAATGAAGGCGGTAGCCCAGCTCAAACCACAGGTGGAGGTTCATGGGATAATTGGAGCGGCTGAGAACATGCCCTCGGGATCCGCCTACAGGCCCGACGACATAATAAGAGCCAAGAACGGAAAGTTCATAGAGATAGACAACACCGATGCGGAGGGCAGGGTAACTCTCGCCGACGCACTCTCCTACGCCTCCGAGCTCAAGCCCGGAAGGATCATAGACATAGCAACCCTGACGGGAGCCTGTATGGTTGCCCTCGGGGAGTTCACCGCAGGTCTCTTTGCCAACTCAGAACGCTTTGCCGCTGAGGTTAAGAAGGTAGCGGCGGAAACGGGGGAGAGGGTATGGGAGCTTCCCCTCGATGATGAAAGGCTCAGGAAGAAGATAAAGAAGGGCCCTGCGGACGTGGTCAACACAGGGGGAAGATACGGGGGGGCTATAACAGCCGCCATGTTCCTCCAGGAGTTTGTAGGGGAGGGGATAGAGTGGGTTCATCTGGACATAGCGGGTCCCGCGTGGGCGAGGGAGGACTACGGATACTATGTTCAGGGGGGAACAGGTTTCGGTGTCAGAACCTGCACCGAGCTTATTCTGCGGAGAGCTTCCTCATGAGGGTGGTGGTCGTAGGAAACGGACCCGCCGCCGCCTGTGCCATCGAAGCCTTCAGAAGTGTAGATCGGGAAAGTGAGCTGATAGTCCTGAGTGCCGAAGAGCACCCTACCTACGCTCCCAACTGTCTCGAAAACGTTATAAGGAACGATATATCTCCGGAAGCCCTCTTCTACAAGGGAGGCTGGAGGTTTTACGAAAAACACAGGGTCGACTTCAGACCCGGCAGGGAGGTGGTGCGCATAGACAACAGAAGAAAGGTTGTGGTAACCGCAGAGGGCGAGGAGATAGGTTACGACAGGTGTCTGCTGGCGGCGGGAGCCTACGCCTTTGTCCCGCCTATCCCCGGCGTGGAGCTGGAGGGTGTAACTACCGCCAAGACCCTCGACGAGGCACGC
>DRNB01000322.1 GCA_011375045.1 Aquifex aeolicus | reverse complement strand
TGACCCTTACCGCACTGGGAAACTCCTGAGATATAAGCTCCGGAGCGGGGGGAGTGTAAACGATCTTCCTCGTCCCCCCTCTGATCTTCACCTGACCTCCGGAAACAACCGCGGACAGGGCACCCACCTCCTTTCTTTCCTCCTTTCGCTTCCTGAGCCTGCTCTCTATCTTTCTCTGAAGCTCAGCCAGAACGGAAACGTCCTCTTCTTTCTGAACGGGGACCTTTACGTCCCCCTTCTCCGCAGCCGAGGTAACCGTGGCACCCGTCTTTCTCCGCTTTGCGGCGCCCGCCGGTTTGCTGGTTACCGTCTTCTTTGCAACGGATTTACTTCGGACCACTGATTTGGCTCTGCGGGGTTTTTCAGGCTTCAGCTCCTTTATCTCCACCCTCAGGGGGTAGATTTCGGGTGTATCCTGCACCCTGATTATAAAAACCATCGCTAAAAGGGAAAACAGAATGAGGTTGATGACAACCGATATGCCCCAGTAAAGGACTTCTTCGAAGGCACCTCTGAGCATTTTGCTCCCAATAGTATAATCCTACCCTATGGAGTTTTTCATCTTAGGCGGTGGACGCTGGGGAACAGCTCTCGGAGTTCACCTCGCCCGTAGGGGGCACTCCGTTCTCATTTACGACGTGAACGAGGAAGCGGTGCGCAGGATAAACGAGGGACTCCATCCCTACCTGAGGGATTTCGAGCTTCCCCGGGGGATATCCGCAACCTCCGAGCTTGGGGAGGCGGAGGCTTTCAGAGAGGTTATCTGCGCCCTGCCCACTCAGGCTGTCAGGGAGGTCTTTTCCCGGCTGAAGCTCAGGGGAGCACGGGTAATCTCAGCCTCCAAAGGGCTGGAGATACACACCTTCAGACGCGTAACGGAGATAATCAAGGAGACGCAGGAGGATGTGGAGGTCTTTGCCCTCTCGGGACCCTCCTTTGCGGAGGAGGTGTCTAAAGGTCTTCCCACGGCGGTTGTTCTCGCTTACGAAGGCAGCGCCGACTCCGCAAGGGAGCTTCAGAGGGAGCTGAACGCCGAGAACTTCAGAATCTATCTCAACGACGATATCGCGGGCGTGGAGCTGGGGGGTGCGCTCAAGAACGTCATCGCCATAGCCTGCGGTATCTCCGACGGGCTGGGGTTCGGCTACAACGCCAGAGCTGCTCTCATAACCCGGGGTCTGGTGGAGATGACCCGCATAGGTGTCAGGCTGGGAGCAAGAAGGGAGACCTTCTTCGGACTCTCAGGTGTGGGGGACCTGATACTTACCGCAACCTCCGACCTGTCCCGGAATCGAACCTTTGGATTTCTCTTAGGGCAGGGGTGCTCTCCGGAGGAAGCCCTCGGAAGGATAGGACAGGTCGTCGAGGGAGCAAAAACGGTCGTTGCCCTTGCGGAGCTTACGGAAAAAATGAATATATACGCCCCCATAACCTCCGCGGTTTACAGAGTTGTTGTCAAGGGAGAAGATCTGAAGGAGGTTCTCAGGGAGATGCTCCTCCGCTCCCCCCGGGAGGAATTCCTTCTGTAACTCAGCCGGACTTTCACACAGGTTTGCTTAGAATAAAATACCCATGCTGAGCTTCTGTGTGCTCAAAGAGGACGGCAGAGCGAGGAGGGGGCGTCTGCTGACCCCCCGGGGAGCTGTCGATACCCCCGTCTTCATGCCCGTTGGAACTCAGGGAACCGTAAAAGCCATGATCCCCAAGCTACTGAAAGAGGTCGGAGTAACTGTTATTCTGGGAAACACCTACCACCTCTACCTGAGACCTGGTACCGACGTCATAGAAGGGGCGGGAGGACTTCACAGCTTCACGGGCTGGAAAGGACCCATTCTGACGGACAGCGGAGGTTATCAGGTTTTCTCCCTCTCCAAGGGGAGGTTCGGCAGCAGAAAGGCGAAGGTTAAGGTAACCGAGGAGGGGGTAGAGTTTACAGACCACCTCGCCGGAGACAGACACCTCTTCACCCCCGAGAAGGTGGTCAGAATTCAGGAAGCCTTCGGCTCGGAGATCATCATGCCCCTCGATGAGTG
>DRNB01000321.1 GCA_011375045.1 Aquifex aeolicus | reverse complement strand
CGAGGGGAAAATTCCTGTCGAGGGTTTCCCACCCGTGTAGGATAATAATAGAACCGTTGCCGTGATGTCCCTCGAAGATCTGAACCGGGATATAGTGAACTGTGAAAGGTGCGGACGTCTGTCTGCCTACATAAGGGAGGTAGCGTTCAGAAAGGTCAGGCGTTACAGGGACTGGAGCTACTGGGGCAGACCCCTGCCCGGCTTCGGTGATCCTGAGGCAAAACTTCTCATAGTGGGTCTGGCACCGGCAGCCCACGGGGCAAACAGGACAGGCAGGATGTTCACCGGCGACAGCTCCGGAAACTGGCTCGCCCGAGCCCTCTATGAGATCGGCTTCGCCAGCAAGCCCGAATCCCGGCACAGAGACGACGGCTTTGAGCTTAAATCAGCCTATATAAGCTCGGTTGTGCGCTGCGCTCCCCCTGAGAACAGACCGACCCGGGACGAGATCGAAAACTGCCTCCCCTACCTGCTCAGGGAACTCGAGCTGCTGAAAAACCTGAAGGTGATCCTCTGCCTCGGCGAGATAGCTTTTCGGGGAACCCTGCGGGTGCTGAGAGGAAAGTTTCCGGAGGTGAACTTCAGGGGGGTGCGCTTCGGACACGGGAGGAGGTTTACCCCTGAGGGACTCCCCTACACCCTTTACTCCTCCTACCACCCCAGCAGACAGAACACCCAGACCGGAAGGCTCCGGTGGGAGGACTGGATATCTGTTTTCAGAGCTATCAGGGCTGAGCTGGAGGTGGATTCATGAAAACGGCTGTTATCCTCTGTGCGGGAGCAGGAACCAGACTCAGAACCCTTGCCGGAGACGCTCCCAAACCCCTTGTGAAGGTGGCGGGAAGGGAGATACTTTACAGAACCCTTTACCTCCTCTCGAAGGCAGGTGTGGAGGAGTTCGTGATAGTGGTAAACCCCCAGAACAGGGAACCCATCGAAAGTTTTCTGAAAGAGACGGGGGTTTCCTACTCCATCGTCATCAACGAAAAACCCGAAAGGGAGAACGGCTACTCCCTCCTCCTTGCCTCCGACTCCGTGATGGAGGACAGGTTTGTGCTTACCATGGGAGATCACCTTTACTCGGAGGAGTTCATAGCTCAGGCTATCGGGGGCGAGGGTCTCATAGTGGACAGTCTTGCTCTTTACACGGACAGGGAGGAGGCGACGAAGGTTCTCTGTGAAGGGGGACGGGTTAGGGACATAGGGAAGGAGCTCCAGAGGTTCACAGGATACGATACGGGCTTCTTTGTTCTCGAGAGGAAGATCTTCGAGGTGGCGGGGAGGCTCGCCGAAAAGAAGGAGAGGCTAACCCTCAGCGAGATCGTCAGGGAAGCGCAGCTGAAGTGCACCTTCGTATCGGGTAAGTTCTGGACGGATGTGGATACACCCGAAGACCTGAAAAGAGCTCGCAGGGAGCTGATCAGATCCTCCGCGAAGGGAAGCGGGGACGGTTTCGTAGCCAGACACCTGAACAGGAAGCTCTCCCTCCGGGTTTCCGAAAAACTCGTGGACAGAGTAAGTCCCAATCAGGCGACGGGGATAGTTTTCCTGATAGGTATCCTCTCAGCCCTCGTCGCTCTGCTGAACCCTCCTCTGGGAGGGTTGCTCTACCAGCTCAGCTCCATGCTCGACGGGATAGACGGTGAGATAGCGAGGGCGAGCATGAGGACAACGAGGTTCGGGGGGTGGCTCGATTCCGTTCTGGACAGGTTTGTGGATTTCTCCTTCCTCTCAGCCCTTGCCTTCCGAATGGAGCCGTCCGGATACGCTCTCCTCTGGGTTTTGTCCGCCCTCTTCGGATCCCTTATGGTGAGCTATACTACAGAACGCTTCAGGGGAGCCTATCAGGAGGACGCTTACAGGGCGCTCCCCCTTCTCCGTTATCTGCCGGGCAGGAGAGACGAGAGGATCCTCTTTACAGCGGTAATGACGCTGATGGGATGGTTCCTTCCCCTTTTTGTGATCCTCTCCCTCGTTACAAACCTCCGTGTCCTCCTCACCGTATATCTGGTGTGGAGGGAAAAGGGAACCCAGTAGCCGGGCT
>DRNB01000320.1 GCA_011375045.1 Aquifex aeolicus | reverse complement strand
TGGTACATAGGCTGTCAGTTCCATCCGGAGTTTAAGAGCAAACCCTTTGCACCCCATCCCCTCTTCGCCTCCTTTGTGAAGGCTGCACTTCTCAGGCGGGAACGGAGGGTATAATTTAAAGGGGAGCCGGCGTAGCTCAGTCGGCAGAGCGAGGCACTCGTAATGCCTAGGTCGCGGGTTCGAGTCCCGCCGCCGGCTTTGAACTGGGATGACAGAAGGACAGCGTAAGCTGACAGGGGTTCTGACGCTTCCCCCCCTCGCATACCTTCTCCTCTTCCTTACAACCCCCCTCGGGGACATCTTCAGCTACAACCTCACGGCTCCGGAGACACCCGGATGGGTCCTGATAGCGACCGCCTTCCACTTCTTCATGTTCCTTTACTCCGCCTTCGTCTTCGCCTTCTGCATGCTCCACCTCCTGGGGGACGGGAGGGCTGGAAAGACGGTAAAGCTCCTGTGGGGACTGCTCCTTGTGGTGGGGAACGTTTTTGTCTTTCCCCTCTACTGGTTCTTCAGGGTGCGTCCCGCAAAGGAGGGGTGATATGGATCTGAACGTTCTCATCGGAGGAAAGGCGGGAGCCGGCATAAAGGAAGCGGGCAGGATGCTCGCCGGTGTGCTCGCCAACCTCGGCTACCACGTCTTCGGTTACGTGGACTATCCCTCCCTCATAAGGGGAGGGCACAACTTCGTGGTTCTGAGGTTCTCGGAGAGGAAGGTGCGTAGCACGGACAGAAGGGCGGACGTGATCGTGGCTACGGACAGGAGGAGCGTCGAAGCGCACCTTAAGGACGAAAAGGAGGGAACTCTCTGGATAGTGGACGAGAGGATCGATAAGGAGGGCGCTCTGAAGGCTCCCTTCAAGGAGGTTGCTCCGGGTTTCTTTAAGAGCTCCTCCGTTCTGGGGGTGCTTCTGAAGGTTCTCGGCATACCTGTGGAGGAAGGTCTGCCTTTTATAGAACAGCTCCCTCAGAGGGAGAAGAATCTGAGCATATACAGGGAAGCCTACAGCTCCGTTCCGGCGAAGTTCGAAGTCGAAAGGATCGGGGAGATATCGGGGGCGGTGGTTACGGGCAACGAGTGCGTTGCTCTCGGTGCGGTCGACGGGGGTCTCGAGTTCTACGTTGCCTACCCCATGACCCCGGCTTCGCCGGTGCTCCACTACCTCGCCGCTAAGCAGGACGAGCTGGGGGTGAAGGTTGTTCATCCGGAAAACGAAATAGCCGTTGTGAGCATGGCGGTAGGCATTGCCTATGCGGGGCGCAGGGTAATGGTGGGAACCTCCGGGGGAGGCTTTGCCCTTATGACCGAAACTCTGTCCCTGATGGGCATGAGTGAGACGCCGGTGGTTCTCTACGAAGCTCAGAGAGCCGGTCCCAGCACCGGTGTTCCCACCTACACCGCCCAGTCCGATCTTCTCTTTGTTCTCTTCGCGGGACACGGGGATTTCCCGAGGGTTGTTCTGGCGCCGGGGTATCCTGAGGAAGCCTACGAGCTCACCAGAT
>DRNB01000319.1 GCA_011375045.1 Aquifex aeolicus | reverse complement strand
TGTGCAATCGCCCCGGAACCTGTTTAAGAGCAGACGCGATCTCAGAGATGCCTCTCCCACCTCCTTTTAAGCTCCGAGAGCTTCTCCTTCAGCTCCGAAAGCCTGATTAGTGCCTGAAGGGGTGTTGTGTTCCCGATATCTAAGGACACTATCTCCTCGATCAGGGATCTGATCTCGTTCTCCTCTATGATCTCCGAGGATTTTCTGTAGGTTTCCTCCAGAACGGGCAGGGATCTATCCTCGAAGGAAATCAGTATCTCCCTTGCTCTCTCTATCAGCTCGGCGGGCAGACCCGCCATCTTAGCCACCTCCACGCCGAAGCTCCCCTCGGCTCTTCCGGGAACGAGGGTGTAGAGGAAGGTTATGCGGCTTTCCTCCTCGCTCACAGCCATGTGGTAGTTCCTCACCCCCTTTACCTTCCCCTCCAGCTCCGTGAGTTCGAGGAAGTGGGTAGCCACGAGGGTTCGGGAGCCGAGCTTCTGCGCTATGTATTCGATCAGCGCTCTGGATATGGCTATCCCGTCGTAGGTGGAGGTTCCCCTCCCGATCTCGTCCAGCACTATCAGACTCCTGTCCGTTGCGTTGGAGAGCATGTTTGCCACGTCCAGCATCTCGTTCATGAAGGTGGAAACTCCGAGGGCGAGGACGTCCCCCGATCCTATCCTTGTGAACACGGCGTCGACCAGACCCACGCTCGCCTCCTTCGCCGGAACGTAGCTTCCCATGTGGGCGAGGAGGACCAGGAGCGCAACCTGCCTTATGTAGCTCGACTTTCCAGCCATGTTGGGTCCTGTGATCACGTGGATGAACTCCTCCCGGGTCAGGTGCGTATCGTTGGGGACGTAACCCCTGACGAACTCCTCTATGACGGGGTGCCTGCCTTCCCGTATGTGGATGTCGTATCCCTCGTGAAGGAGGGGTTTCACCCACCCCTTTGTGTGGGCGACCTCCGCAAGGGACTGAACGTAGTCCACCTCACCGACGAGCTGGGCGTTTCTTCCTATCCTCTCCAGATCCCTCACAACCCGCTCCCTCAGCTGAACGAACAGCTCGTATTCGAGCTCGTTTATCCTGCTCTGGGCGGAGAGGATCTTTTCCTCAAGGGCGCTGAGCTCCTCGGTAATGAAACGCTCCGCGTTGGAAAGGGTCTGGCGCCTCCTGAAGTGATCGGGCACGTGGCGGAGGTTGGCTTTGGTTACCTCTATGTAGTAACCCATGACCTTGTTGTAGCCTATCTTGAGGCTCGATATACCCGTCTCCCTTCTGAGCCTGCTCTCGTAGCTTCTGAGGAGCTTCTCGGCGTTGCTCCTTACGTAGCGCAGCTCGTCGAGGTAGCTGTCCACCCCCTCCCTTATGAGTCCCCCCTCTTTAAGGTGCAGGGGAGGATCGTCCACCAGAACCCTGTTTATCTCGTCCGCCACCTCCCTGAGGTTCTCGAGCTCCCCCTGTATCTCCCTGAAGAGACGAGCCTCCAGATCCCCCAGCTCCTCCCTCAGCTCCTCTACCCTGTAGAGGGTGTTCTTGAGGTGCAGGATGTCCCGGGGGGTCGCCATGTTTGCGCTGATTCTGGAAACGAGACGCTCGAGATCAGCCATCTGATCGAGCACTTCCCTTATCCGCTTCCTTTTGAGGGGTCTGTTCACGAGCTCCTCTACCGCTTCCTGAATCCTCTCTATCCGCTCCCTGTGCCTGAAGGGGTTGAGGATGTGAAACTGAAGCCTCCGCTTTCCCATTCCCGTGAGGGTTCTGTCCAGAACGGAGAAGAGGGTGTGATCCTTCCTCCCCTCTATGCTTTCGAGGAGCTCGAGTCCCTTCCTAACCTTGAGATCGACCCGCACAAACCCCTCGTCCACGTAGGGTCTCGGCTTTCTCAGGAAGGGGGTGAACTCCCGCTGGGTTGTTTTTACGTACCTGTAAGCGGCTGTGAGGGGTATGAGGTACTCCTCCTCTTCGAAGCCGAAGGATCTTGCGTTGAGGATGCCGAAGGCTTCCTTCAGGAGGTCGCTCTCCTCGTAAAACTCCTCCGGTATCTCGGTGGTGAAAACGCGAAGCGTCCTCTGCACCTCCTCCGGAAGCCTGTGTCCTTTGGGCAGGAGTATCTCCCGGATGGGGAACTTGGTGAGGAAGTCCAGGAGTTCCCCGGCTCTGACCTTCCCGCCGACGAAGTCCCCCACCGCAAGGTTCACGTAGGCTATGTAAAACCACTGTCCGCGTCTGTGAAGGCAGGCGAGACCCGAGGGGTCCTTTTCGAAGTAGGTTCCGGGGGTTATTATCCTTATCACGTCCCTTCTGACGATCCCCTTGGCTTTCGACGGATCCTCCACCTGCTCGCAGATGGCTATCCTATAGCCCCGGGACACGAGTCTGTGGATGTAGGTTCCGGCGGAGTGGTAGGGAACTCCGCACATGGGTATCCTCTCCCTTCCCTTCCCCGCCGGCCGGGAAGTCAGAACCAGATTCAGCTCCTTCGAACCCACGACCGCGTCCTCGTAGAACAGCTCGTAGAAGTCCCCGAGTCTGAAGAAGAGCAGACAGTCGGGGTGCTGGTTTTTGAAGTAGTGATACTGGGCGAGCATGGGTGTCAGGTCTGAACTCCTCTCCATGGCTCAGTAATCCTTCATGAGCCTGCGCAGCTTCTCTATCGCCTCCCCCTTTATCTGGGACACTCTGGAGATGGAGCAGTTGAGGATCTCCGCCACGTGCTTGAGGGGTAGCTCTTCGTAAAAGACGAGCTGTATGACGAGCTTTTCCCTCTCATCGAGTTTGTCTATCGCCTTCCTGAGTTTCTCGACGAGGTCCTTCTTCACCACGTCCTCTTCGACGTCGGCTTCCCTCGAGCTTATGACCTCCTCGTAGCCTCTGCGCTCCTCCGTGAATATGTCCTCGAGGTTGAGTATGTAAGAGAAGGATATTCTGCTGAGGTCGTGCTGGAGGGTGTCGATCTTCTCCCCCAGGTGCTCGGCTATCTCCTCGTCCGTGGGCTCACGTCCGAGCTTCTCCGTAAGCTCCCTGAGCGCCTCCTTTATCCTCTTCTCCTTCTCCCTTATCCGCCTGCTGCCGAAGTCGAGGCTCCTCAGGTAGTCGTATATGGCGCCTCTGACCCTTATCTTGAGGTAGCTCTCGGGGTTCCGCTGGGTGTCAAGCTTTTCGAGGGCTTTGATCAGTCCCAGGATGCCGTGTCCTATGAGGTCCCTCACGTCTATGGTGGGAGGTATGTGTCTCTTTATGGTGAAGGCTATGCTCTTGACAAGGGGAAGGTATCTGAGGATCAGCTCCTCCCGCTCTTTTTCCCTGTAAGCGTAAGGATTTTTCATCTTCCCAGCAACCTTGCAAGGACACTCTCCCAGAAGCTTCTCCTGCGGGGAGCGACTTCGACGTCCATACCGGTGAGAATATTATACACGTCCCCCATGAACCCCTTCTCGAAGGGGTTCTGCTCTATGATCCTCCTTATGAGGCTCTTCCTGTAGCGTATGGTTCCCACAAAGTTCAGCTTTGCGGTTGTGTACTTCTCTGTAAGGAGCCTTATGCTCTCATAGACCTTGGCTCCCTCCCGTTCGCTCTCCACCTTGTTGACCACGAGGTAAAAGTCCTTAACGTCGTTCTCCTTGTTTATTATCTTGATCAGCGCGTAGGCGTCAGCCACGGCGGTGGGTTCGGGGGTGGTGATCACGAGGGGAAAGTCCGCCGAGGATACGACGGCAACGGTGTCCTCGTGTATCCCCGGAGGCGTGTCGAATATCACGTAGGCGTAGTTGTCCTCCGCCAGCTCCTGAAGTCTGCGCACGAGGTTCAGGATCTGCTCCTTTGGTAGCTTTGCCAGTTCGTAGATGCCGTTTCCGCTCGATATAAAGGATAGGTTGTCGTTCACCTGAACCGTGATCTCATCGAAGGTAGCCTCCCCGAAGAAGAAGTGAGCCAGGTTCTTCCTGGGCGTTATGCCTAACATGAGGTGGACGTTGCTGAGTCCGAAGTCCGCGTCTATGATCAGGACCTTTTTGCCGCTTTCCGCAAGACACCTGCCTGCGCTCAGGGAGAGGATGGTCTTACCCACACCGCCTTTGCCGCTCGCTATGGCGATGTATCGGGTGCCGGCCGGCGCACCTTCCCTATGCTTCAGGTGAGTTGCCTGCTGATTCAAGCTCATGCTTCTCCTCTAACATCAGCTTTGTTATGTAGGTGTAGTTCGCCATGACTATGTCGTCGGGAACGGTCTGACCCGTTGTGAAGCACAGGATCGGAAGCTTTGTTCGGTAGGCGACGTTTATAACGTTTCCGGGATAGGTGGTCTCATCGAGCTTGGAGAACACAAGACCCTTTATCGGGAATATGCCGAACTGCATTATGACCTCGTACATCACGAGCTCGGAGAGGTTTGCGCTCAGGGTCAGGTATATGCTCGCATCGAAGCTCTCCAGAAACAGCTTGAGTTCGTTTAGCCTCAGCTTGTCGTGGTGGCTCCTCCCCGCCGTGTCGACGAGGATCACGTCCCTGCTCTCCATCTCCTCCAGTCCCCTGAGAAACTCTTCCGGGGAGTCAGCCACCCTGAAGGGGAGCTCCATTATGTTTATGAAGGCTCTCAACTGCTCCACCGCACCTACCCTGTAGCTGTCGAGGGTGATGACCCCGGGCCTCTTACCCGCTCTCTTGAACAGGTAGGAGAGCTTGGCTATGGTGGTCGTTTTCCCCACCCCCGTGGGACCGACCAGAACGAGAACCTTGGGTGTTTCCTCGAGGATCCTGTCCCCTTCGATGACTATGTTTTTTTCGAAGCTGTCCATTAGAGATTCCTGAACGTCCTCTTTGAAATCGAGCTTCCCCAGTTCGATATCGTAACCGCAGGCTTCCTCCACCAGCTTCCTCGCTATGTCCTTCCTGACACCCCGGTAAACCATTCGGGATATGATCCTCTGGGCTCTCAGGGAAAAGCCTTCTTCCTCCTCCTGCCGGGGCTGATCCCTCTCCTCCTGAACCTTAACGTTCTTCATCACCTCGCTCAGCGTGCTCCTGAGGCGCTCGAGCTCCTCGTAAACCTTCAGCTTCTCCTCGAACTCCCGCTGAAAGTCGCTTTCGTTTTCGGGGATACCCACGGTAACCTCCAGAAGGGTGGTCTTGAAGAAGGGGAGGAAACGCCACCTCCGCCTCCTGACCACCCGGGAGGAGAGGACGATCGCGTTATCTCCGTATGTTCTCTTCAGCTCCTCCACCGCCTCCTGAAGTGAGGCT
>DRNB01000318.1 GCA_011375045.1 Aquifex aeolicus | reverse complement strand
GCTCATAGAGGACCTCCGGGTTCTGGACAGGTTCGTTTTCCCCAACGTTCACGGAGGTGTAAAGTTCTCTCCGGACGGCGAAAGGTTCTACGTCCCCTCCCGGGACGGAAGGGTGGCGGTTTACTCCCTGAAGGAGGGAAAGCTCTTGGCACAGGTCAGAGCCTGCGTTTACCTCAGGAACATAGCGGTATCCCGGGACGGAAAGACCGTCGTTGCCAGCTGCGTCCTGCCTCCCGGACTGGTTCTCCTGAACAGGGATCTCAAACCCTTCAGACGTATTCCCCTCGAAGGGAGACCCTCCGCCGTTTACGAGCTTCACAGAAGGGACGCCTTTGTCCTCGCCTTCAGGGACAAACCCCTCTTTGGTCTCTTAGAGGGCGAGAGGATCTCCTACAGGGAGGTGGAGGAACCCCTCGAGGACTTCTTCATCGATCCCTTCGAAAGGTTCCTGATAGGAAGCTCCCGCAGAGCGGGGAAGCTTCTGGTTTACAGGATAGACACGGGACAGAAGGTTTACGAGGAGGAGATGGGGGCGCTACCCCACCTTTTCTCCGCCGCCTTCTGGTACAGCGATGGATCCTTTTACTTTGCCACCAGACACGTGAACTCCCCTCAGGTGAGCGTCTGGCGCATGTACGACTGGAAGCTGGTGAGAACCCTAAAGGTGGGGGGCAGGGGCTTCTTTGTGAGAACCCATCCGGCTCTTCCCCACCTGTGGATAGACAACGGTGAGGGCGACTTTGTTCTGTTGGACAAGAAGACCCTTCGGGTGAGCAGGGCGCCGGTGGCGGAGGAGGGTAAGGCTACGCACGTGGAGTTTTCCGCCGACGGCAGGTACGCCTACGTGAGCCTTGTGGGGGAAAGGGGCGCTCTGGTAGTTTACGATCCCCTGAACTTCAAGGTTCTGAAGACTCTGGAGGCGGTTCATCCGGCGGGTAAGTACAACTTCCTCATGAAGTCCCGGCGCTTCTACCCCTACCTTCTGGGCAGGGAGATCTTCATGGCTAAGTGCTGGGGCTGTCATCATCAGACGAGAACAGCCTTTGGTCCCTCGCTCCGCTGGATAGCCCTTCACAGAACGAGGGACGTGATCATCTCCCAGATACTAAACCCCGAGCAGACCGCGGAAAGCATGGGATACACCCGGAGCGTGATGCCGAGGATAGAGATGACCCCCTACGAGATCGAAGGGGTGCTTGCCTTCATAGAAGGCTTGAGGGACGATGAGCTGGCGAGGCTCGACAGGTAGGAAGGATGCTGAGGGTTAGCGAGTATCTGAGGAAGGCTTTGAGCGGCGAGAGCTACAGGGTGTTTCCGGGGGTCATAGCTATCTGGAACCTCACCAACAGATGCAACCTCTACTGCAAGCACTGCTACTCCTCCGCCAATCAGGACACCTCCGGTGAGCTGAGCCTCAGAGAAATAAAGGAGGTGGCGCTTCAGCTCGCGGAGGAGAACGTCCGATTCGTCATCCTCTCAGGGGGGGAACCCCTTCTCAGGGAGGATATATGGGATATAGCCGCCGTCCTGCGGGATCTTGGAATGAAGACCTACCTCTCCACCAACGGTCTGCTCATCGATGGGGGAAACGTGGAGAGGATCAGGAGGAGCTTCGACTACGTGGGCGTGAGCATAGACGGAACGCCTGAGGTTCACGATAGATTCAGGGGAAGGAAGCACGCCTTCGAGGCGTCCCTCAACGCGGTAAACCTCTGCACAAGGGAAGGGATCAGGGTCGGTTTGAGGTTCACCCTCGCCCTTCAGACGATCGAAAGCCTCCCCTTTATATTCGATCTTGCAGAGGAGCTGGGCGTTTCCAAGGTTTACATCTCCCACCTTGTCTATGCGGGCAGGGGAAGCCGTCTG
>DRNB01000317.1 GCA_011375045.1 Aquifex aeolicus | reverse complement strand
TTACAGAAAGGGTCTGCCCGAGTTCCTTTTCACCGCCTTTGCAGCTGCCAGTGGTGCTCTCTTCAATAGAATAGTAGATAGAATCCTCAGGAGGTAGAGTGGAATGAAGAGTTTGAGGGGAAGCAGAACCCTCGAAAACCTGAAAAAGGCTTTCGCAGGGGAGGCTCAGGCTAACAGAAGATACCTGTACTTTGCAAAGGTAGCCGACAATCTGGGTTATCCGGATATAGCGAACACCTTCCGGGAGACGGCGGAAGGGGAAACGGGACATGCTTTTGGTCATCTCGATATGATCAGGAAGTTTGGAGGTGTCGATCCCGTAACGGGCAAGTCCATAGATTCTGTAGAGGACATGCTCCTCTCCGCCATAGCCGGTGAGACTCTCGAATACACGGAGATGTATCCGGGCTTTGCCCGGGTAGCCCGTGAGGAGGGCTTCGAGGAGATAGCGGAGTGGTTCGAAACCCTCGCAAAGGCGGAAAGGCTCCACGCAGGCAGATTCCACGGACTTCTCGATCAGCTGAGGAAAAAGACCGGAGACTGAGGATGGAGAAGATAAAGCTGAGCGATCTTCTGAACTTCCACGAATACGAGCGGATAAGACCCGAGAAAGTGGAGGAGGTAATAAAACTCAAGAGGAAGCGGAGGCTCAGGGTCGGACCTCTGGTGTCCCTGATCTTCGAAAACTACGAAACGGTCTGGTTTCAGATTCAGGAGATGATAAGAGCTGAAAAGTTGCTCAGAGAGGAGGATCTCAGGAACGTGATGGAAGCCTATAAGGATATGATCCCCGACAGAAATCAGCTTTCCGCGACCATGTTTATAGAGATTCCGGAGGAGGAGAGAAGAAACGAGCTTCTTCCGAAGCTCGTGGGGATCCACGAGAGGGTTTATCTGATAGTGGGAGACAGGCACAGGGTAAAAGGTGTCTCCGGCCCCGAAAGCGCTGTCGATTACAGCACAGGAAGAGCGAGCACGGTGCACTTCCTCAGATGGACCCTTACAGAGGAGCAGGTGGAAGCCTTCGCGAGGGAACCCGTCAGGGTGTTCGTGGACCACGAACACTACAGAGCTGAAGCTGAGGTGCCCCCGCAGGTGAAGGAGGAGCTGCTCAGGGACCTTAACAAGGAGGAGGAAAGATGAAGTTTCTGGAAGAGCTGGAGGAGACCAAGGAACTTGTTGTCAGGATGGCAAAGCTCGTGCAGACAGCCATAGACAGAGCCATAAAGTCCCTGAACGAGCAGAACGTGGAGCTGGCGGAGGAGGTAATAAAGGGAGACGATGAGATCGATTCCCTCGAGGTCGAAATCGAGAGGCGGTGCATCAGGATGGTTGCCCTCTACCAGCCCGAGGCGAGCGATCTGAGGCTGGTCATGGGGATATACAAGATCGTTTCCGATCTCGAGCGCATGGGGGACGAAGCTGAGAACATAGCGGAGAGGTCCATCTTTCTGGCTCAGGAGCCTCCTCTGAAACCTTACGTTAACCTCACTCTGATGGCTCAGATGGTCAAGGAGATGGTCAACGATAGCGTCATCTGCTTTCTTCAGAGGGATACCGCCTTGGCAAAGAAGATAATCGAGAAGGACGACATGATAGACGAGCTTTACCACCAGCTCGAGCGGGAGCTGATCACCTACGTGATGGAGGATCCCCGCAACATAAAGAAGGTTATACACCTCTCCTTTGTAGCACGTCATTTTGAGAGAATCGCGGATCACTCGGAGAACATAGCGGAGATGGCTATCTACTGGGCGGAGGGAGAAATGGTCAAACACCTCCACATAAAAGAGCGTGGAAGTGAAGCGTAAGGTTTTTATCGGCTTAGCGCTCCTGACCGCCCTCGTTGCGGTAAACGTCGCCTTCATCGTAAACCTCAGAAATCTGCCCTACGCCAACTACTACGTTCTCCTGCTCGCGATAAACATAGATCTTCTCGCCCTCATCATCATAATGGCTGTAATTCTGCGGAAGCTGATAAAGATATACATAGGAACCCGCAGGAACATACTGAGAAGAAAGTTAGCCAACATACTCTTCTTTTCTCTGTTCCTGCCCCTCCTTGTGCTCAACGTCTTCTCGACCGTGGTGGTCATTCAGTCCACCAAAACCTACCTCAGCTCCAAAACCCGCGCTCTGTCGAGCTCAGCGGAGCAGGTTTACAGAAACCTCTACGATTACGAGCTTGCAAGGGTTCAGATGTTCCGGGAGGTGGTAACCGCCCTCCTCGAAGGAGGCTTTTTCGAGGAGCTGAACGGGCTCGGAGATGTGGAGAGCGTGGTCAGGGTTCCCGCCTGCGACTACGAGGTCTCCGAGGGCGAAATGGGCTATACGCTCTGCGTTACCACGGACAGAGGTAGCTACAGGGTCATCCTCAGAAAGGACGCGGATCTGATAAGGAACGTTTCCTCCTTTGGAAAGCTCGCCCTCGACGTCAGAGCCTTTGTGAAAACGAGGGACATTATCACGGGCGTGTTCGTCTTCTTCATAGTTTTCATAGCGCTCCTGACCGCCCTCGCCACCGTGTGGCTAAGCATGCTGGTCGCCCGGCACGTCAGCGAACCCATAGAGCGTCTTTCCGAGAGGGCGATGAAGATAGCCGAGGGGAACCTCGACGTGGAGGTGGAGGAGGAGAACACAGGGGACGAGATCGAAAGGCTCTCGAAGGCTTTCAGAAAGATGAAGGAGAACCTGAAGGAGATGTACGAGAGGCTCAAAAGGGAACGGGATCTGCTGGAGAAACTCCTCGACGCTCTGCCCTTAGGTATCCTCTACGTGGGGAAAAACGGTCTTCGGACCAACAGAACCTTCAGGGAAATGTTCGGGGACAGTCCGGATATGGAGGCGGTTCTGAAACGCGCCTCCGAAGATGCAAACCTGAGGATAGAACACCTCAGGGGATCGGAGGGGGACCTTTACCTTATAGAGGACATCAGCTCCATAGTGCTTGCGGAGAGGTTCAAAACCTGGCAGGATGCGGTTAAACGCATAGCCCACGAGATAAAAAACCCCCTCACGCCCATAAGGCTGAATCTGGAACGGCTCGGCAGATACGCGGAGAGGGGGGAGATCGATGCGGAGAAGTTCAGGGATCTGGTAAACCTGATCCTGAAGGAGATAGAGAGAATCAGCGATCTTATAAACCAGTTCAGACACCTGACGCCGTCCCGCTCCCTCAGACTCGAAAGGTTCAGACTCTCGGATCTCGTGAGGGATCTCAGAAAGCTCTACTCC
>DRNB01000316.1 GCA_011375045.1 Aquifex aeolicus | reverse complement strand
TGGTGTGGGTGGGGGTTCCGGATCCGGAAACCCACTACGTGGTGCCCCTGAACATCTGTGGCTACGGCAGGGACTACGTGAGCAGAGTAAGGATATCGACGGACGCCTCGGTTCCCGAGGGAAGGGGACCCACAGGAACCGCTCTAAGGGAGGGAAGGATCGTTATAAATCCGGACACCCGGACGAACCCAGCCGTGGAACCCTGGCGGGAGGAGATGCTCCGCAGGGGTTTTCTCTCTTCCTGTGCCATACCCCTGCGCAGGGATAACAGAACGGTGGCTATACTCAACATCTACTCCGGAGTTCCTCACATGTTCACCGAGGAGGAGCTGGAGCTTCTCGAAGAAATCCAGAGGGATCTCTCCTTCGCCCTCGAGAGAATCGAGAAGGAAAAGTTCATGAAGATGACCAACACAGCCATAGAAAAGGGACACGAGTGGGTGCTCATAACGGACGAGGAGGGAACCATTCTCTACGCCAACCACGTGGTGGAGGAGATCTCCGGCTACAGGAGGGAGGAGCTTGTGGGTAAAAATCCCCGGATCTTCAAGTCGGGATACCACTCGAGGGAGTTTTACAGGGGGCTCTGGCAGACACTAAGAGCGGGCGGAACCTTCCACGCCCTCTTCGTTAACAGGAAGAAGAACGGAGAGGTGTTTTACCTCGATCAGACGATCGTTCCCATACCTGTGGGAAGGGAAGGGGTCAGATTCGTGGGGCTTGGCAAGGACGTAACCTCGGAAAAGTTTTTGAGGGAGGAGCTGACACGTCTCAAGTATTTAGATGTGGTAACGGGTCTTCCCAACAGGGAAGGGTTCTTAGCGGGGGTGGAGCTTGCCCTTCAGAAAGACAGGGATCTTAGCCATGTCCTCTTCATAATCGATGTGGTGGATTTCACAGGCATAAATCAGGTTTACGGAACCACGGTAGGGGATAGGGTTCTCAGGGAGATAGGAACAATTCTGAAGGAAGCCCTTTTCAAGAGGGACATAGTGGGCAGGATAGGGGGCGACGAGTTTGGGGTTCTGGCGAGGGGTGTGGCGGAGAAAGAGATCTCCTCCCTGACGGGCAAGCTCTTAAGCGCTCTCTCGGGCGCCTTCGAGGTGGAGGGCAGAACGATCAGACTGAGTGTGAACGTGGGAGCCTCCCTCTACCCGAGGGACGCTGAAAGCGCAACGGAGCTTATAGAAAAGGCTTTCTTAGCCCTTGCCTTCGCGAAGAGGGAGGGGGAAAACACCTGCAGGTTCTTCAGCGAGGAGATAAACAGCATGGTCAGGGGCTACTTCAGAATGAGGGATGAACTCGAAGAGGCTCTGCGCGAGGACCGGTTCCTCTTTTACTTTCAGCCCTTTTACTACGCGGATACCCGGCGCGTGGCGGGGCTGGAAGCTTTGATAAGGTTAAAGGACAAAAGCGGGAGAATACTGACGCCGAGGGAGTTCATCTTTACCTTAGAGAGAACAGGACTCATAAGGGACGTCGAGGACAGGATGCTGGAGAAGCTCAGGGAGTTCATCCTCAGGCACAGGCGCAGGGTAACGGTTTCCTTCAACGTATCACCCAAAAGCTTCAGGGATGAGCGTTTCGTGGAGAAGATCAGGGAGGTATCGAAAGGTATAGGACGCTTTCTGGTCTTGGAGATAACGGAGAGGCTTCTGGTAGAGAATCAGAACTACGCAAAGAACTTCCTCGAGGAGGTTCGGGCTGCGGGGGTAAAGGTAGCCATAGACGACTTCGGAACCGGATACTCCTCCCTCGCCTATCTGGAGAGCCTTCCGGCGGACATCCTCAAGATAGACATGCAGTTCGTCCACAAGATAGTGGAGAACCCCAAGAGCTTAGCCATAGTGGAAACCATCATAGAGCTGGCGAGGAGGCTCGGTATGAAGACAACCGCCGAGGGTGTGGAAACCG
>DRNB01000315.1 GCA_011375045.1 Aquifex aeolicus | reverse complement strand
AGTGAGAAGTCTCTCGAAGGGTTCCTCCTCCTCCACCAGACCTATGTCCTTGAGGAACTTCTGGAAGAACCGGGCGTAGAGGAGGTGAAGGACCGCGTGCTCTATACCGCCGATGTATATGTCCACGGGCATCCAGTAGCTCACCCTTTCCCTGTCGAATATACGCTCGGCGTTTCTGGGATCGCAGAACCTCAGGAAGTACCAGGAGGAGTCGAAGAAGGTGTCCATCGTATCGGTTTCCCTTCTGGCTGCTCCCCCGCACCGGGGACAGGAGGTATTCACGAACTCCGGAGAGGTGCTCAGGGGATTGCCTTTTCCCGTGAACTTTACGTTCAGAGGGAGCTTCACCGGAAGCTGATCCTCGGGAACGGGGACCGTCCCGCACCTGTCGCAGTAAACCACGGGGATGGGCGTTCCCCAGTATCTCTGACGGGATATGTTCCAGTCCCTCAGACGGTAGGTTACCCTGAATTCAGCCAGTTCCCTCTCCTTCAGCCACTCGGTTATCTTCCTCTTAGCAAGGGAGCTTTTCATCCCGTTAAAGCTGTTCGAGTTGATCAGATAACCTTCCCCCTCGTAGGCGGACTTTTCGAAGTCCCAGCTTCCCTCCTCGGGCAGGATAACCGGAACCGTTTCGAGACCGAACCTCCGGGCAAACTCCCAGTCCCTCTGGTCGTGGGCCGGCACAGCCATTATGGCACCTGTTCCGTACTCGTAAAGGACGTAATCCGCGGACCAGACGGATATCTCCCGTCCGCTGGCGGGGTTGGTGGCGTAAACCCCCAGAAAGATGCCTTCCTTATCACCGGCACCCGTTCTCTCCCTGAAGCTCCTCTGTCTGACGCGTCCGACGAACTCCCTGAACTCCTCCGCTCTTCCCCCCATCTGAGCGAGCCTGAGGGCGAGGGGATGTTCGGGAGCGAGCACGAGGAAGGTGGCACCGAAGATGGTGTCGGGTCTCGTGGTAAACACCTCCACGTGGGTGTCCCCCACCGGGAACCTTATAACCGCTCCCTCGGACCTGCCTATCCAGTTTCTCTGCTGAACTATAACCTTCTGAGGCCACTTTCCCTCGAGAAGCTCCAGATCCTTTAAAAGACGCTCCGCGTAGGCGGTGATCCTCAGAAACCAGGAGGGAACCTCCCTCTGAACTATGGGGGTCCCGCACCTCCAGCACCTTCCCTCTATAACCTGTTCGTTTGCTAAAACCGTTTCATCGTGAGGGCACCAGTTTACGGGGGCGGTTTTCCTGTAGGCTATACCCCTTTCGAGCATCTTCAGGAATATCCACTGATTCCACCTGTAGTACTCGGGATCGCAGGTCGCCAGCTCCCTCCTCCAGTCGTAGGAGAAACCCATCCTTCTGAGCTGATTCCTCATGTAGGACACGTTATCGGAGGTCCACCGGGCGGGATGTGTCCCCTCCTTTATGGCGGCGTTCTCCGCAGGCAGACCGAAGGCGTCCCACCCCATAGGGTGCAGAACGTTGTAACCCTTCATCTTCAGGAACCGGGCTACCGCGTCCCCTATGGTGTAGTTTCTGACGTGGCCCATGTGGATCCTTCCGGAAGGATAGGGAAACATCTCGAGAACGTAAACCTTTTCCCCCCCGAACTCCTCGGCTTCAAAAAGCCCCTCTCTCTCCCAGATACCCTGCCACTTTTTCTCCAACTCCCACGGGTTGTAGCGTTCCATGCTATAGATTATAGCTTAAGGAGCTGAAGGAGCTTCTCCTCAGGCATGGGTCTGGCAAGGTAAAATCCCTGTCCCACATCGCACCCCATCTCCCTGAGTATTTCGAGCTGTTCACCGCTCTCTATCCCCTCCGCGATGGTTTTAAGCCCCAGATTCCGGGCAAGCTGAATTATAGCGTTGACTATGGCTCTGTCGTCCGGATCCCTGTCTATATCCCTTACAAAGGAAACGTCTATCTTCAGGTAATCGACGGGCAGGATCTTCAGATAGGCGAGGGAAGAGTATCCGGTTCCGAAGTCGTCCACAGCCACACGAACCCCCATCTCCTTCAGCCTGTCGAGGCTCCGCTTGGCGAACTCCACGTCCTCCATAATGGTGTTCTCGGTGATCTCCAGCACAATGAAACGACCCTCCACACCGCATCTCTCTATGACGCGCTCTATCCTGTCCGGAAAGGATCTGTCCTTGAACTGAACGGGCGATATGTTAACGGACACAGGAACCTGCCAGCGGGATATCCGGGTGCACACCTCCCTGAGCACCCACTCCCCCACCTCGAGGATCAGTCCGGTGTTTTCCAGAATAGGGATAAAGCGAGAGGGTGGAACAAAACCCAGATCTGGACTCTCCCACCTCAGAAGAGCCTCCATACCATAGAGGCTGAGATCCTTCAGCTCGTAGTAGGGCTGGTAAAAGATCTTGTACTCCCTCCTCTCCAGCGCCTTCAGAAGGTGCTTCTCCATGAGCACAAACTCAGCCATGCGGGTGTTCATCTCCTCCTTGAAAAACTGGTAGCTGTTGGAGAACTCCTCCTTCGCGTGGGCGAGGGCTATCTCAGCCTTCTTAACCAGATCCTCGGCTTCCGAACCGTCCTCGGGAAACACGGACACCCCCACGCTTATGGTGAGCCTTATCTCCTCCCCGTTTACCCTGAAAGGTTCCTCCATCCGGGCAAATATCTTGGCAAGAACTTTTGATATGTCCTCCTTCCGGGCAAGGTCTATGAGGATCACACCGAACTCGTCGCTTCCGAGGCGTGCCACCGTGTCCCCCTCCCTGAGGGCAGACTTTATCCTGTTTCCCACCTCCTTGAGAACGCTGTCCCCTGTCAGGTAACCGTAGGTATCGTTCACGTACTTGAAGCGGTCCATGTCTATGAGGAGTACAGCGAGAAACCTGTTCAGCAGTTTGGTTCTGGATATGGAGAGACGGAGCCTCTCCATGAAGTTTGTCCTGTTGGGTAGCTCCGTAACGGGATCGTAGTAAGCGAAGTAGTTGAGCTTTTCCTGAAGCTCCCTCTGCTCGGTTATATCCTTTCCTGTGGCAACGTAACCTATCACCTTACCCTCCCTGTCCTTGAGGGGGGTTATGGTCTGATCCAAATAAAAGAGCTTCCCGTCCTTGCGTCTGTTGATGAAAACCCCCCTGAACATCCTCCCCTCCGAGAGGGCGTTCCATAGCCTCCTGTAAAAGGCACGGGTGTGCTTTCCTGATTTAAAGATCTTAGGGGTTTGACCTATGAGCTCCTCCCGGCGGTATCCCGTCAGGCGCTCTACGGTTTTGTTAACGTAGTGAATCCTGCCGTCCGTTCCAGCTATGAGAACCCAGTCGGAGGTTTGCTCCACAGCGAGGGAAAGCTTCCTCAGCTCCTCTTCTTTTTCTATGAATTCGAAGGCGAAAACCACCTGATCCGCTATCTTGACAACGAGCTGTTGCGTATCCTCATCGAAGGCGTTCCTCTCCCCCGCAAGCAGGGTAAAAACCCCGAAGACGTTTCCCTTCCTCCTGAGGGGAACGGAGATGGAGGACAGGTACCCCCGTCTGATAAGCTCCCTCTTCAGGGAGGGAGCCATCGTTACACCTTCGGTGTCGTTGCTGACCACGACCTCTCCCCTTACAAAGGCAACAGCCCAGGGTCCTCCCTTTTCCGGATCCTCCAAGAGCCTGCGCTTCTCCATCTTCCTCAGAAGATCCTCCACGTTTCCGCAGAAACTCGCAATTTTGAGTCGGGAATCACCCCTCAGAGCGATCCAGGAAGCTTTAAATCCCCCGTGGAAGGTACAGGTTGTGCAGACCTTGTGGAGGAGAGCGTCCATATCCCTTTCCTGAAGGATTATTTCGTTGATTACAGAGAGCGTCTTGTAGAGCCTGCTTATTTTCTGAAGCTTCTGCTCTGATTCTTCGAGATCCCGCTCATATCTGTAACGCTTTATGGCAAGTCCCAGAATGTTGGCGAGGGAGTAAAGGAAGTCCGTGTCCCTTTTGGAAAACTCCCTCCTGATCTTTGAGTAAACGCAGATAGCACCGAAGGGTTCCCTGTCCCCCCTTATGGGTGTACAGACAGCGCTTTTAAAGCCCATCTGATACACGTAGGGAAGGAACCTGAACCTTCCCTCAGCGTTTATATCGGGAACCGTTACCGGTCTCTCGGAGGTGTAGGTATAGTAAAGAACTGTTCCCTCCCGCAGAGGAATCCTGAGCT
>DRNB01000314.1 GCA_011375045.1 Aquifex aeolicus | reverse complement strand
TATATCCTGCAACCCCTCCACCCTTGCCCGGGACCTCAGACAGCTCCTCAGGGGGGGATACACCCTCGAAGGGGTAAGGCTCGTGGACATGTTCCCCCAGACCTACCACGTGGAGAGTATAAGCTATCTGAAGCTGGAAGAGCCCTGAGGGTGTGGATGCGGTGCTGATCGTGGGCGTCGATACGGGGGGAACCTTCACCGACTTCGTTTACTGGAAGGAGGGTAGTTGGGGTGTTCTGAAGATTCCCTCGACACCCCACAATCCGGCGGAGGCTGTTCTCGAGGGTCTCGCCCGCATAGGCGGAAGGAACAGAAGGATAGTCCACGGCTCCACGGTTGCGACCAACGCCCTGTTAGAGAGGAAGGGGGCAAAGACCGCGCTCGTAACCAACAGAGGCTTCGAAGACGTTCTGGAGATAGGAAGGCAGAACAGGGAGAGGCTCTACGATCTCCACTACCGCAGGAGGGAACCCCTCGTTCCCGCCTCCCTCAGGTTCGGGATCAGCGGACGGATCAACTTCAGGGGGGAGATCCTCGAGGACACGGACCCCTCGGAGCTGGAGGATCTGGTGAAAAAGCTCCTCTCGGAGGGGGTTGAGTCCGTCGCCCTCTGTCTGCTCCACTCCTACGCAAACCCCGTTCACGAGGAGGAGGTGGGAAGGTTCATAAGGGAAAAGCTCCCCGTCCACGTCTCCCTGTCCCACGAGATACTTCCCGAGTTCAGGGAGTTCGAAAGAACCTCCACAACCGTGATAAACGCCTACGTCTCCCCCAAGATGGAAAGCTACCTGAGCACCCTTGCCCAGAAGCTCGGAGAGGGGGACAGGCTCAGCGTGATGCAGTCCAGCGGTGGGGTTATCTCGGCACAGGTAGCCCGCAGGGAGGCGGTCAGAACCATTCTCTCGGGACCGGCGGGCGGGGTGATCTCCGCCCTGCATCTGGGCAGACTCACGGGCAGGGACAGGATCCTCACCTTCGATATGGGAGGAACCTCCACCGACGTTTCCCTCATAGACGAGGAGCCGATAGTTACCTCCGAATCGGAGATAGAGGGCATGCCGGTGCGGATTCCCATGATAGACATCCACACCATAGGCGCCGGAGGAGGATCGATCGCCTGGATAGACAGGGGAGGCGCTCTCAGGGTGGGACCCCAGAGTGCCGGAGCGGACCCCGGACCCGTGTGCTACGGAAAGGGTGGGAGGGAGATCACCGTTACGGACGCCAACCTCTTTCTGGGAAGGCTTATCCCCGAGGGCTTCCTCGGAGGCGGGATGAAGCTGAGGAGGGATCTTCTGAAGGCTCCCTTCGAGGAGATGGCACGGAGGCTCGGAACCACGCCCCCGGAGCTTGCGGAGGCTATCCTGGAGGTGGCAAACTCGAACATGGAAAGAGCCCTCAGACGCGCCTCCGTTCACAGGGGACACAACCCCGCCCGGTTCACCCTCCTCTCCTTCGGCGGAGCCGGCGGACTTCACGCCGTCTTTCTGGCACAGGCTCTCGGCATGAAGGAGGTCCTCATACCCCCGAACCCCGGAACCTTCTCAGCCCTCGGACTCGTGATGGCGGACACGGTGAAGGACTACTCCCTTACCGTCATGCTGAAGGGTTCGGAAACCAGCTACGAGCAGCTTCTGGACCTGCTCCAGCCCCTTACGGAAAACGCCCTCAGGGACATGGAGGAGGAAGGCTTCCCCCCCGAGGAGGTCCGGATACTCCCCTTCCTCGACGTCCGCTACACGGGACAGTCCTACGAACTCACGATCCCCCTGAGGGAGGACTACCCCGAAGCCTTCCACAGAGCCCACGAGAGAGCTTACGGATAC